>JAXVOW010000244.1:0-20854 GCA_037301995.1 bacterium
GAATTATTCTTGTAACGGGACCTACCGGTTCCGGTAAATCTACAACCCTTTACACGGCACTCAGTGAGCTGAATACAGAGGATGTTAATATTATCACCGTTGAGGATCCGGTGGAGGCGAATATTGATGGCATTAACCAGTGTCAGGTAAATGAAAAGGCAGACATGACCTTTGCGGCTGCACTGCGTTCTATCCTGCGACAGGACCCGGACATTATTATGATTGGTGAGATTCGAGACGGCGAGACGGCAGATATTGCGGTTAAGGCGGCTATCACAGGACATCTGGTTGTGTCTACACTGCATACGAATTCAGCGGCTTCTACGGTAACCCGTCTGATTGATATGGGTATCGAGCCATATACGGCAGGTGACGCATTGGTTGGTGTTATTGCACAGCGTCTTGTAAGAAGGCTCTGCACCTGTAAGCAGCCGAGATATGCAGAGGATTATGAAAAGAGACTGCTGGGTGTGGGAGATTCGGAAGAGGATGTAGTTATCTATGAGCCAAATGGATGTCCTATCTGTAATGATACGGGATACTCAGGACGAATTGGTGTGTATGAGATGATGCCGGTTTCCAGAAGTCTGCAGCAGGTTATTGCCAGGAATGCTCCGGCAAATGAGATTGAACAGCAGGCGCTGGAAGAAGGAATGTCTACGCTGAAACTTAGTGTAGGCAAGCATGTGCTGAGCGGTATTACCTCAATGTCCGAGATGCGTAAGATTGTATATGAGGCAGGAGATGAGTATTAAAGGTGCATGGTTTGCAAAGGTGAAAAACGGCATTATATATAGTAGAAATGCTATGAATATATGGAGAGTGAAAGGGGAAGAAACATGATTGACATCAAAGAGTTATTGACATTTTCGGTGGAGCAGAAGGCATCTGACGTACATATTGCAGTAGGTATCCCGCCGAAGCTCAGGATTAACGGAAAGCTGATTGAGGTAGAGTGCCCACCGCTGGAACCAATGGATGCGGCAGAGATGATTGGTGCAACGATGCATGAACGCCACAAACAGATATTAAAGGAACGCGGAGAAGTGGATTTTTCTTTTGACTCTGATGAGACCGGACGTTTCCGTGTGAATGTATTTATGGACAGAGGGAATATGGCAGCAGCATACCGCCGGGTTGAGACGGTGATTCCGAGACCGGATCAGCTGGGAATCCCGACAGAGGTAGTAGAATTGTATAAGAAGAAGCGTGGTCTTGTACTGGTTACAGGTCCTACCGGTTCCGGTAAGTCCACTACCCTTGCTTCTATTATCAATAAGGCAAATGAGAATTTGACAGACCATATTATCACACTGGAGGACCCGATTGAGTATGTGCATCACCATAAGAAATCTGTGGTAAACCAGCGTGAGGTTGGAATGGATACATTGAGCTATGGCAATGCGCTTCGTGCGGCACTTCGTGAAGACCCGGATATTATTCTTCTTGGTGAGATGCGTGACCTGGAGACCATTTCAACGGCGATAACTGCGGCAGAGACCGGACATCTGGTGTTCTCCACACTGCATACCATTGGAGCTGCCAATACCATTGACCGTATTATCGACGTGTTCCCGACACACCAGCAGCAACAGACCCGTGTGCAGCTGGCAATGATTCTGGAAGGTGTTATCTCCCAGGCGTTAGTACCGGCGGAGGATGGAAGAGGACGAGTGGCAGCCTTTGAGGTTATGTTTGGCAGTCCTGCAATCCGGAGTCTGATTCGTGAAGCGAAGACCCATCAGATTCAGTCCACAATCCAGACCAGCCGTCAGATGGGAATGATTACTCTGGATGACCATTTGTATGAATTGTACAGAGAGGGAGCTATTAGTCGTGAAAATGCACTAATTTATGCCCAGGATCAGGCTGCTTTAAAGAAAAAAATGTAGATTCTTGTACATATTTGATAAAAATCTCAATTTATGTTAATTTATTATTGCAATTTTGACGAAAATAGAGTAATATCATGATTAGAAAATAGAAAGTTAATAATTTGTTCATATTTTGTTCGTTATTGGTATACATAAAGTAATAGGAGATAATGCAGAATTTGGACAGAGGATGAATGGTGGAGGAGTTGTATGGCACAGTATAATTATAAGGCGATTGATAAGAATGGCAAGCCGAAAAAAGGCACGATAGATGCTGCTGACCGTGAGAAAGCCCAGGAGAAGCTGAAGAGTGAAGGCTTATCTGTTACAGAGATAAAGGATGCGGGAGAAGCGAGGGCGGGCTTTACCCTTGGTAAGAAAAAGGTGAAGAGTCGTGACCTGTCAATTCTGTGTAAGCAGATGGTCAGTATATTGAACGCAGGTGTTACAGTGATTACGGCACTGGATATGCTTTCAGAACAGATGGACAACAAGACGTTGAAACAGGCGGTTGTGGAAGCCAAGATATACGTTGAAAAGGGTGGTAATTTATCGGATGCCATGCGGCTGAACCCGGATGTGTTTCCTCCGATTATGATTAATATGGTTGCTGCCGGTGAATCCTCCGGTAGTATGGAGGTTTCCTTTGAACGGTTATCAGTTCATTTTGAGAAGGATGATGCATTGAAGGGTAAGATTAAGGGAGCCCTTACCTATCCGGTTATCGTAATGATAGTAGCGGTGTTGGTGATTGTTGTTGTAATGATTGCAGTTATTCCGAATTTTGTCAGTATGTTTGCGGATATGGGAACAGAACTGCCGCTGGCAACCCGAATGATGATGGCAGGAAGTGATTTTATTATACATAGATGGTATATTCTGATACCTTGTATTGTTGCAATTGTTGTGGTTATTAAATTTGCGTTGGCAACACCGAGCGGTCAGATGTTTTCGGCAAAGCTTGGGATTAATGCACCGATATTCAGTAATCTGGTAATCAAGTCCAATTCTGCACAGTTTGCCAGAACCCTGAGCACCTTGATGGCAGCCGGTATACCGATGCTGGATTCCATTGAGCAGGTTGCCAAAATGATGAGCAACAAGATTTTCCGGGATGGTCTGATGAATGCCAAGGCACAGGTTGCCAAGGGACTTCCTCTTTCAAAGCCCCTTAAGGATATGGAGGTATTTCCAACCATGCTGGTACAGATGGTTAAGATTGGGGAAGAGACTGGTAATATTGAGGATATGATGGAGAAGGTTGCGGATTTGTATGACAGAGAGGTAGACCTTGCGACGGAATCCCTGACCCAGGCAATGGAGCCCCTTACCATGGTGTTGATGGCGGGCATTGTAGGTATGATTGTGGCTGCTGTATACGGTCCGATTCTTAGCATGTACGAGGGAATTGACAATATGTAACAACTACGAGCAATGCGTCAGGGTATGTTAAGTTGTCTGCGTCAAGCTCGCTTGTAAGCAGATATCTTAACATACCCTGACATATGACGACAGCCACAGCGAGCCGAAGGTGAGCTGGCGCTGCGGTGTATTATGATTAAACCTACCGGTGACCATGGTAGTTTTAATAAAAATATTTTATAAGTAAAGGAGAGATTATTATGAAAAAGAACAAAGGTTTTTCAATGGTCGAGCTGATTATCGTTATTGCGATTATGGCTATCTTAGCAGGTGCTCTTGCACCAGCACTTATCAAGTACATCAATAAGTCTAGAATTTCAACAGATATTCAGACTGCTAACACAATTGCGACTGCAGTACAGACTGCTCTTGCAAATGAGACCGGTTATGATGAGGCGGCAGGTATTATGGGTGCTGGAACATGGACTGATATTTCAACTTTGTATACTACAGGTAGTGTCTTCGGTCCTTTAGTAAAGGATACCGTAGGAGGTTCATCAGCGCCAACTATAAAGTCAAAGAAGTGTTTGGCAGGTACACCTTATACTGGTGCTACATTTGAAGTAGAGATTGACGGAAACAGCATCCGTGTTCGCGAGAGTGGAGCAAGTCATATTCTTTATCCGACAGCATCTAAGTGCTTGACAGATGACGAAAATACATGTACACCGTAATGTTTTGATGTTTAATAAGCACTATGCAGAATGTAAACATTACGAATTTGATTATCGGAATCATAACCTGCCTTTTAGGGCAGGTTGCGATTCCTTTATCCTGTTTTATCAAACAGGTAGAAGAAGGAATGTGTGATAATTGTTCATGGTTCGAAGATTGTTTTGGACATAAAAAATGCGTTTTTACACATGGGGAAAATTTGAATGAGTGGATGTTAATTTCCTATTTAAAATTAATAGGAAAATGTCCGTGTGCAAAGATATCAATGAATAAAAACGTGGTTATCTATATAATAGTAAATGCTTTGCTGTTGACGGGAATTTTTTGGTCGAATAGTACCGGTGTAGACAGTATTTTATGGATGATTACTGTATCCGCTTTGTTTTCCCTGAGTGTGGTGGATTGGTGTACGCAATATATTCCTTTCGAGCATAATATTCTTATTTTTTTATGTGGACTGATTCATTTATTTGCAGATTTTTCTAATTGGTTAGAATATTTAATTGGTCTTTTTGCAGTCAGCGGTTTTTTATTCATAGTCAATCAGATTGCAACGCCGGTACTCCGCAAGAGGTATCCGGAAGAGGAGGAGATTGACTCGGTAATAGGGGACGGTGACATCAAATTAATGGCGGCAACTGGCTTACTATTAGGCTGGAAACTTAATTTTATAGCATTGGGAATTGGATGTATTTCAGGGTCAGTTATACATTTAATCCGGATGAAGATTAAGGGGAGCGGTGCAAAACTGGCTCTCGGCCCGTATTTATCTTTGGGCGTATATATAACAATGATATGCGGTGAACAGCTTGTGAGCTGGTATCTGAATATGTTAGGGTTGTACCCTGTTTAAAATAACTTCTGATTAGCGAGGGAGGCTACGACATGGCGAAAAGTAATAAAGTCTTGACAGTAGAGATAACAAACGAAAGTATTACAATTATTGAGGTATCACCTTCAATAAAAAAACAGACAAATGTACATAATGCATTAATTTTTGAGACACCTGAGGATGCATATGAGGATGGCGCACTCAGGGATGTGGAACGGATTGCATCTGTAATCCGGGAGCAGTTAGATGCAAACGGAATCACGAATAAGAATGTAATATTCATTTTGGCATCTTCTAAGGTGGTAAACCGTGAAGTGCTGATTCCGGAAGTGAAAGAGAACAAGGTAAAGGGAATTGTAGATGCCAATGCATCTGAATATTTCCCGGTTAATATAGAAGATTACGTTGTTTCTCATTCTATCCTTGAACATGTAGTGAATGAAGATAAGACAAAGCAGCTGAAGCTTATGGTAGTGGCAGCGCCAATTGCAATGGTTAAGAGCTATTATGAATTGGGAAGTATTTTGGGAATGAATGTCCAGTCAATTGATTACGTTGGTAATGCAATGCTTCAGTTGATTAAGACACAGACCAGTGCTACAATGACTACCATGGTTATCCAGCTGGGAAGTGAATCTACAATACTTAATATTGTTAAGGGTGACACCCTGTTATTACAGAGAACCGTACCTTACGGAACCAATGCTGTGGTGACAGAGGTTATGGATGAAAGAGGCGTCGATGCTACAACTGCAATGACCCTTTTACAGAATGAGAGATTAATAACAGTTGATTTTGATGATAATGCGGCAACAGGAGCGTTCCGGTATCTGATTAACAATATCGGGCGTGTCATTGATTACTATGTAACCAAGAATCCCGACAAACCGATAGATGATGTCTTTTTAGTTGGTGATGGTGCGCTGATTCGTGGTATTGATGGTCTGTTTAAAATTCAGTTGAACATTCAGACCAGAATTATGGATAGCTTGTACAATATCAAGTTTGACCCGAAGATTGATTTGAAAATCTATAATCCGGTTTATTTGATTGCTCCAATCGGAGCGGCTTTTGCACCGATGGGCTTTGTTCCGACAGAGGTGAAGTCGAAGGGCTCCAGCAATACCGATTATGTGAAGGTTGGTACAGGAGTGCTGATAGGCGGAGTTTTGATTGCGGCAGTTATGGCAGGGGTAACCATTATGATGAAAAATAATGCAACCTCGAAGCGTGACAGCTTGAATGCGCAGATTGCGGCAATTGCAGATATTGACCAGATTGTCAGTGATTATGATGCGGCAAAGGCAAAATATGATGACATGAACAATATGTATGGTCAGACCAGAAGCTTAAATGAGAACATTACAATCTTCTTTGACGAGTTGGAAAAGAATATGCCGAAGAATATGGCAATTAATACGTATTCCTCAAGTGACGAGGGTGTAGAACTGAGTGGTGTGACCAGAGATTATGATGAAATTGGTAAATTTATTATCCAGCTGAAGAAGATTGCCTGTATTGAGGATGCTTTCTTAGTGGATGTTACTGAAACGGAGAGTATGGTAGAGGTAAGAGAAGGTGAAGCAGCTGAGAGGGTGGACACCACCTATGAGTTCAATATCACTGCCAGATTTGTTTCCATGGTAGAGGATGATACGGAAGAAGAAGACGGTGCCGATGCAGTGCTTGAAGAAACCAGTGCAGAATAGGAGGGGATTGCAATGAAATTGAAAGATACAGAAAAAGCGTTATTACTTGGTTTGGTAGGTGTGGCAGCTGTTGTCCTTGTGTTTATGTATGTTGCAAAGCCTAATTATGAGCAGGTACAGACAATAAATACAGAAATTACGCAGTTACAGGCAAGACTGGCAGAATTGAACCAGAAGCAGGCAAACAGAGAGCAGTATATTGCAGATACAGAGAAATATAATTCGGATTTTAATGATTTGTTAGATGCATTTCCGGCAGATATGAATCAGGAAATTACCATTATGTTTTTGGATGGAATTAAAACAGATAATGATTTTGCGTTGCAGTCCTTAGAAATGGGACAGAAGGAGCAGTTCTATACATTAGGACAGGGCGGTGGTGACGCATCCCTTGGAACCACTGGTTCGGATACAACAACCAGTACGGAGGCGGCTTCTACCGAGGCAGGAGCTACTACAGCAGCTACCACGGAGGCAGCTTCTACTACTGAGGCGGCAACAGGAGACACTTTGACAGAAGATACAATTACAGGTGATGATGCCACATATAAGTGCTTCCGTGCAGCATTTCCAATCGACTTTTATGGCAGTTATGATTCTTTGAAGGATGTTATAAATTATGTTGCCGGATATCAGGATCGTATGACAATCAATACTCTGGAAGTAGATTTTGATGCAGAAAATAATGTATATACCGGTGCATTGGATCTTTACTGTTACTCTATTGAGAGTTCAGAAAGACCGGAACGCCAGATTGATTTGAATGAAGTGGAGATTGGTGTGGATAATATCTTTGATACAGATGTTCAGGTTGGAGGGTCTGATAGTGACAGCAGTCTGAATAAGTATAATGAGAATGATGGTGCAGCATTAGAGAATAATTATGATTTCTATGCAATGTTGAATTCTGCAACCAGTGATGTTTCTGCAAAGATTGTGGGACAGAATGGTATGGGTAAAGAGGCAAGCATCATTTCAAATGCAGATAACAGTGTATCTACCTTGACCTTTGATTTTTATGAGAAGGATGGAAAGAACTATTGTAAGTATACGCTTGACGATTCCACCTCTTATGAGGCTGAGGTGACCTCTGCTGAGGATATCAAGGTTTTATTGCAGTCTTCTGCAAGAAAGAATGATGATGATGAGGTGGGAATCCGGGTGACTATCCGCAACACCACAAGCCTTCCGGTTTATGTAAAGGTAAGTGGAGATGACAGCGTGTCTCCTCGTGTAGATATTGCAAGTAGGTCAGGTTCAGTTAAGGTATATAAATAGATTGGAGTGATTGTTCCATGATAAAGAAAAAAAATACTGGTTTTAGTATGGTTGAAATTTTAATATCGCTTGCAATCTTTGTATTACTGATGATGCCCATTGTTTCAGGAATTATATCATCGCTTAAGGGGTCTACGACTTCAAAGGAGCTGCAGTACCGCAATGAATTTGCAGAGAATTTAATGGAACATATTAAATCCGTACCGATTGATGATATTCAGAATGAAGAATATTATGTTAAAAATGGTACCACAACGGGGACCTTTACAGCAGAAGCTCCTGTGATTACAAACCACACAGTAACGGGTACAAGTGAAGTGGTAAAACAGACAAAGTTTGCTATTACCGGAAAGACTCAGATAGGTACCCAGAAAACAACGTATTCATATAGGGTGGAAGTTGATAACGGATATTATGTGGATAAAAAGGTGAATGATGCTGATTTCCTGGATCCGAACAATTTAGCGTTAGGTATAGTTGAGGATATTGATTATAATAAGGTTGCATTAATTGATGGAACAATCTTGAATTATGATACAGCAGCAGCAAAATCCTTTAAGACAAAAAAGCTTCAGGTATTAAAGGAAACGGATGAAACAGGATACCGTCAGCAGATTGAGGGTACCGGTGTTGACCTGTTTGCAGGCGACACTGCTTCCCGGCTGATGACAATTGAGGTGTCGGGAAGCGAGTCAAAAGGATATACGGTTAAATGCCTGCTGGATTATATGGATGACAATACAATGCTGGGAACGGATAATCATATCCAGTATGTTCCTTATGCGAAGACCTTTGATAAAGAATTGCCTAACATTTATCTGATGTACAATCCGTGCTATTATAATACGGATTATTCTGCAGATGATTATATCATGGTGGATACCAGCGGATTAGAGGATATAACAGACGTCAATATTTTTTTAGTCGAGATTGCAAAGCAGTATTCAGACAATATTGTAAAAGGTGCTGGTGACACGTTAGCAACGGAGGATGCAGGAAAAATTCTGTATAATAATACGACATATAATGGTGGAGAAAGGGAAAATGTTAAAATCCATATGGTGGCAGCAGGGAAAACAACTGGAACAATGGATTTAAGCAATATCCATGTCTATCATAATATTGGAGATAATGAGGATGCAGAGGGTAATTCTAAAATTAATGAAAAATCATCTATTTGGAATTTCTGGTATAAACAGTCCTCGCAAATAACAGAAGATGAGAGGAATAATGGTGTTGACCCAGCAGTGGACAGTAAGCTGAATCTGTTCCTGAATAAATTGAATGAGGGATTGGCAGCAAGCGAAAGGAAAAGCGTTGTGGCACTGGTTTCCGGAAGCGGCAAGGATGCAGAAGTTGGTTCTATGAATGCGGCAACGGAAGAGAACAGAAGCCTCTATCAGGTAAAGATATGGCTTAAGGAGGAATCTGAAGGTGCAATTGATACCAGCGTAGACCTACCGATACTTCAGGGAACGAAGGGAGGCAATGAGACTTGATAAAGAAAAGAAAGAGAAAGCAAAAGAATCAAGGTAATAGTTTCGTAATGGTTGTTGCAACCGTTTCCTTCCTTGCAGTTTTAGTGGCAGCGATTCTGGTTGCTGTGGCGTTGTGTTATCGCTTAAAGGCATATGACATCAACGCAAGGGACAATTTTTACTATCTGGAGCAGGCAATGGATGAGATTTATGCCGGTGTCGGTGGAGATTCCATGCAGCTGTTGAATCAGGCATATGATGAGACGCTGGAGGTTATGGTTTATTATGATACGAAGACAAAGTCTTACGTTACAATGGACAATGACCAGGCAAATAAAATGATGAAGAAGACCTATATGCATCTGGTGAAAAATGATTCCAGATATGATACAGCACATGTGGGAGACCGCCTGAAAGAATTTTTAAGTTATCCATATGATGCTTCAACAACAGATGGACAGGAGGGAGTTCAGCTCTCAGTGGGCAATGTTGTTCAAAATGATGACAATGTGACAATCTGCAATCTTGTGTTGAAGAGGGAGGCAAAATATAGTACGGTGAATGCCAGGTCCAGAAAGGACTCGGAAGCCAGTGGAAAGACCGTTGGTGTAGCTGATACCTTTATCCAGTCCATTACAACGGATTTGGTAATTGGAGAACCGGAGTTTGATGTTAATTTCAATACAATTTCTTCGGATTTAAGTGATTTGTATGGCTTCTCCATGATTAGTGATATGGGAATTGAAATCACTGGAAAAGAAGGCAAATCTGCACTGGGTAACAAGGTAAATATTACCGGTAATGTGTATGCAGCTTCAGACTTTTACAATAAGAGCTATAACGAGGACCCGGAAGAGCTTAAGACTGTGAATGATGCAGCAACAACGGTGGAAAAGAAACAGATTCAGAAGGTTAATTCTTATACGGATGATGAACTGGAGGACTGTAATGGTGTCACCACAAATAGTATGTATTCCGGTTTATATGTGGATGGTGCAACCGTGGTGATGGCGTCCGACCGGATTATTGTTCCGGGTACGATTGCTGCACTGAACTGTGCAGATATCACAATTTCCAATATAGCGAATTCCTCAGTGGATTATGCGGATATATGGGCAGATGGAATTGTTCTGGATGGCTATGCCTTAAAGCAGAATACAGAGGGAACAAGATTAAAGGGTGCTTCTCTCAATATGAAAGCCCGGGCGTATATATATGATGACTTAGAGGTAAATGCGAATTCTTCCAGTGTCTTGTTAAATGGTCAGTATTACGGATATAATTACGCATCTACAGACAACCGTACATACACCGATGTTTCTATACAAAAGGGAATGCGTAAATTTACCAAGGATACAAATAAAGGTATTACAGACGGGCAGGGAATAGAAGGTCAGGCACATTATAACAGTAGTGCGATTATCTTAAATGGTGAGAATACCACACTTGATTTTTCACTGGTCAGTGCGTTGTATGTGGCAGGACAGTCCTATATTGAGGTATCAAAAGATATAACGGAATCGAAAACTACAGAAACGGTGAGCTATACGGTTAAAAATGGTGAAGTGACACAGGCGATGACCGACGAGGTAAAGACCGAAAACTATTCCTATCCGACAACCAGCACAAAGGATGGTGAAGTAACCGATAATTATACTACGAATGATAACAAGACAGGAACGGCAATACAGGATTACCGGACCGGTGAAGCGATTTCCATCAAGAGTAACCAGCTTGCGTATATTCCGAGCTGGGCAGTACATGATGAGGAGGATGGACTTTATTTAAGCCTGCCAGAGCGTTTGCGACAGATTGATGCATATAAGGGCATTTGGTCTAACTTTGACCAGATACCGGTTATAAAGACTGTTATTTCAGGTAAATCATATTACTTTTTGGATTTCTCAAAATCAGACTTGAAAAACAGAGATGTTATGAATGAGTTTATTGCAGATTATGCTGCACTCTTTGATGAATCAACGAAAACGGAAGAGGATGGAATGACAACCGGTGAGGCATATGGCCTGGTGGATATTACCGATTATGATTATTTTCAGGTTGAGATGCTGAAGGTAAGCGAAGAGACAGAAGAAAACGCATACAAAAATATCTACACAAATTCAGCAATTACCACAAAGGTGGATGACACCTTTACCATTGTTGCAAGCAGTAGTAACAGGGAACCGCTGTTGCAGGCTGTTGCCAATATCAACAGCGCGATTCAGGAAGGAAATAACGGCAGCCAGGAATTAAGTACTGGAGGCTCGGCTTCTGTGCTGGCGGCTAATGTTTCAGCAAAATTGCAGGATCAGTATAAGGAAATGAAGTGGCTTCTTACCAATTCCAGTACAAATGGTGAGTTTGTGACAGAGGCTCATACCTTGAAGGAAGAAGTGATTACGCCAATTAATCATTATTTTGATTACAGTCTTGTGAATTCTTCAAACAGTAAATATTGTGCGTTGGAATGCGGTTATGGTGTGTGGATATCTGACGGAGATGTGGAGATTGGAGCACAGACCTTTAAGATTGGCTCAAACAGCGGAACCTATACGACATCATTTAAGGGAGGAAAAGTAAGAGGTATTGTTATCGCAAAGGGTGATGTTACTTTCACAGATGATGTAAATGAGTTTGAGGGATTAATCGTAACTGGTGGTAAGATTATCATTGATAACTTTGATAAAGTCAACGGTAAGAACTCCATGAGCTTCCTTGCTAACGAAGAGGTTGTTAAGACGGTTCTTCGTGAGTGTGATTCCTCCAGAGGAGAGAGTAAGTCCAAGAATTTTGGCTATGTGTGTGATATTTTCCGTCTGTTTGAATCCCAGTATGTTGCTCCGGAGGAATCCGGTGATACTCCGGTGGAATCTATGAAGAGTATAAGTGCTGTCCAGTTTGAAGATATTCTTTCCTTCCGCAACTGGAAAAAGAATGTAGATTAGGCGGTGATAGTATGAAGAAAAATCATGGATACACCTTAATTGAAATGATTATAGTTATTGCAATTATAGCAATATTATCAGGAGTGTCCTTTGTGACAATTGGAATTATAAAACAGGCAAAGTGCAATGCCGCAGCTACAACTCTGAGTAACCAGATGGGAAGCCTGCTGGTGAAGACGAGGGCTTTGTCAGAGGCAAAGGATTCGCCGCTGTGTATGAAAATACAGTATAATGACAGTGATGTTACCTTTGCGGATGGAACTTATGCTAAGGCGGGCTCCTATTCCCTGATACTTGGATATGACAATGGAACAGCATTTGTGGAGAAGACAGCGGATACCGTTGAGGCTACGCTTCCGAATATTATTACGATAAATTATACATCTACAGATAAGCAAAGCTGTAGTATTGCAGGTCTGGATACTTCAAAAAATATGATAATAGAATTTAACAAATCAAATGGTTCTGTCCGCTATGGAGCAGGTACCTATGAGATTGTGTATAATAACAAAGTGGTGGCTACGGTATATCTGGATGCAGATACGGGCAATCATTATGTGAAGTAGGGAGGTGAAGCCAGTGCATAGACAAATGAATAAAAACAGAGGCTTCACGCTGGTTGAGCTTTTAATCAGTATGGCATTGCTCTCAATTATCATGTTGATGGTTACCCAGTTTATGAGTTCAACATCGGCAGCAGAGAAAAAGACGAAGCAGAATCTGAAGGTACAGGATGAAGCCAATGAGGTTATGACCAATATAGCTGATAGTCTGATGCAGGCGAATTACATTTGTGTTATTCCTTCAGATTCTTATACATATCTGGTGGATAAGACAAGCGGAAACCGGACAGAGTCTCTTACTCCGACCTCAATAGCAACATTGACTTCAGACAAAGGAGCGGATGTTACGTTTAGACTGGTGTCGGATAACTATGGGAACTATGTGAGACCGGGTACGGCGACTGATGAGAGGAAGGTTATCATTGATATGGATACCTATCAGCTGGCAGGAGAAAAGAAAGATACAGTCTATCCTTTATCCGGGGATTTGGAATCACCTCCGCTTGATGTTCGCTCCTTCCGGGTGTTAAAACAGGAGGTAAGCGGAAAGGAAACATATGTATATATACAGCCAGCATATATTTATGCGGAATATACAGTTTCCAAGACACAGGCAGATGGAACAGTGGATGAATTGTTGTGTAATGTGATTTACCGCTTCGAATACACTGCGGATGGCGGTAATATATATATGTACCGTTCATCAGAGGATACCGACTTAGGCAAGTATACAGCGGGCAGGCTTGATACGGCAAAAGGCAAGGTGGATGCGTTATCCGATGAAACAGGGCGTCTCACAAAGAACTTAACTGATTTTTATCTGTCGGCAGATGCAGAGGGAAATGCTTTATTGACAGATGTTTTATTTGAAATAGGTGGCTATAAGTTTAATTCGGCAGATACGATTAATTTCAGAAATTCGCAGGTCTTAACGGTGCGGCCACAAAATACTTATAAAAAAGCAGGAACTGGTAGTAGCAGCGGTGGAACAACACCGTAATAGAATGAAGAAAGGGAGAAGAAAAATGTCAAAGAAAAAAATCATTGCAATCGTATCATTTTTGGCAGTTGCGATTATATCAGCCTCTATAATTTCTTATTCTATTGCTACGTCAGGAAAAAGTGATAAGATAAGTTCTGATTTAACAAGGCGGGGAGCAACGATTGAAGCCGATTACACAAGTAATATTGACCTGATTATTGAGAATTCCAATAAGAGTACAGGCGCAGAGAATTACAATATTGTTGAAATTATTCCGGCTTCTGCGTCCGCTTCGGATTTAGGCAGCTATATATCAAGTGGCTCCTTTAAGAAGTATGTTATTGATGCCAACAGTGATACAGACCCGAAGGGTGTCATGAAGAGCGGTAAAATTAAGCTGGATACCATTAAGATTACAGGAAGCACAAGTCTGGATGAAAATCTCAATTCCAATATTACAGGGGAAGCATCCTCTATCCGTGAGATTCTGGACAGTGCAGATTTAATTTATATCAGCGGTCCTAGTTATACGGCTTATGATGGAAATATGAGTGAGGATGTATATAACTATCTTCATACATATTCTTTAGGAAAGAACAAACCGGTTATTATCGACTATGTGACCAAGAATAATAACGGAAATGTTACAACAAATGCAAAATATAGTGATTTGATTAATGTTATTTCTAATAATCATATTCGTTTCAAGACCTTTTCATGGGAACAGGGTATCAGTGCAGAGAATTTCTTTAAGAGAAATGGTTCCTATTATGTAAAATATAATACGAATCTGAATGCCGCCAGCGGTAAGGTACTGGTAGTTACCTCCAATCAGAATGAGTCCGGCTCTATGTATGACAAGATGAGCTCGGGGGATGAGAAAGCATTGATTTCTACAGCATATTATGGAAATGACAAACCGAGTAAATGGACATATACCTTCCGGACACCGAACAATCTGACAGCAGCTGAGGTGACAGGTTATGATTTTGTCCTTTTGGAAAACAACATAATGAATGAGTCGGTTGACGCTTCTGTATATTCCGCATTAAAGACATTGTCCGAAAGCGGTAAATACATTTTTTATGATTACAGGAACAGCAGCTCAGGTGGCGACAGTGGTTCTTCCGGCACATCAGCCAATAATAACTACTTGAAGTTAATGGAACTGCTGGTAACCAATAAGGGAGTATCCAGATATTCCCATGTACTTGCTACATCTTATGGTTTCTTTACTTCATTGAATGATGCGGGAGAAGCCGGAACAGATGGTGCAAAGACAATTGCCGATATCATTAATGCCGGGGATTACCGGGGAAGCGGAAGTAACGGCTCCAATGGTAAGGTATTCCGGGTTCTGGAACTGCAGCCGTGTTATCCGATTGATACGGAGCTGGCAGAGAGCCGGAGTAATGGAAATGGTATCCAGTACAGTTCTGGTGTGCAGGGGAATTATTATACAAGTCCGTCCGAGGTAATGTCTGGTGTGACAAAGGATGAGGTGGAAGACGGTACAGAGTATTATGATTTTGATTTATCACGGGCAAAGATAGCCTATGCTACCGGTTTATCCTATAACCAGATTCAGGTTGACCAGATGTCCACCAGTGAGTTTATCTCTAAAAAGGATGTGGTGTTGGAAACCTATGATTTGGTGTATATCGGTGGCGATACAAGTGCATTGACGCCGGGCATAAATAAGCAGCTTTTAGGATGGATAACCGGTGAGAATGCATTGGAGGTGCTGACCTCCTTTGATATGTTTACCCATACTGGTCAGTTAGTTACTCTTATGACGGCCCCTACATATAATGCAAATATGGGTGAAAAGGTGAAGAATACGCCGGGTCAGACAACAGATGATGCATATGGCACGATTTACATTGGTGGTAAGAAACAGACTACGGTTACAGAGTATAATGGAAATGATATTAATAATATCAAATATGAGGAACTGAAAGAGTATGTCAGTAAGGGCATGCCAGTGATTGTAGAACAGCGGGTAAAAGATGCCTTTGAGGAGTCCAAGGAAAAAGAGGGAAGCCGTCTGGAGCAGATGGCTTTGAGGGAAATTGACCCGGATTCCTGGATGTATAAGTTGTTAGATTACATTTATGATTCAAAGGATGGCAGCAATGTTGTATGGGGACTGGATACCGTCAATAATGAAGTGACCTTAGAGGAAGGCAATGCAGACCGGAAATATGGTAATACCTTAGGTTCCGCACTTACGGTGTTTGACACAGCCATTAATGACCGTATTGTGGCAGTTATTAATTCTTCGGCGGTACGTCCTTCCTTGACAGTAACAAGTTCACCGAAGGAGTATTCCGAGGGCAATCCAAATTCCTACAACAGTATAGATGATGGCTTTAAGATTACAGCGTATGCAAAGCCGGCAACGGAATCAAATGGCAACAAGTTTGAATTATCGCTTTATATTGATGTAGATGGAAACGGTGTTTTCTCAGAGGGGGCGATTTCCGGTTCCGGAGAGTGTGCACAGACAAAGGAATATACCTATAGTGAAAAAACAGATGCAGATGGTAATGCTACGCCGTCTACGGTAACCCTGCAGTATAACGACATGGAGGAAGATTTCTATGGAATAATAAGCTGGAAGGTGGTTGCCAAGGATGTAGATACCGGTTTGGTTTCTTCTGTTACCGGTTATGCTTATTATGAAAGAGATGAGGATGCAGAGAAGAAGGAGGTTGAAATCCTTCAAATCATGCCAAGAACAGAATCTGTGAAGAATGCATTTAATGCAGCTATCAAGAATAATACCGGTTATCAGACGCCGGAGAATGATGGACATTCCCTCTATCTGTGTACAGAATGCCAGTTGAACATGTACCGTGCGGAATACAATATTCTGAACAATGGTACCGTTGGACGGAATACAATCAGTACACAGAGTGAGTATCAGGGGATTGATATGGGTCTCCATGAGCACAAGTTTGGTATTGTCAAATTTGATTCTGTTACACAGGATGAGGATTGGGAGTCCAATCTTGCTGATTCTCTGATTGGCGAGAACGGTGACTACAATATTGATATTGATATTATGTATGCAGATGAATTTGAGGAGTTAGTCGCACAGGTTCAGAAGCAGACAGATGAAGAGATTGAGGCAAATAAGCTGCTGATGCAGCAGAAGCTCGGTGAATTAGAGGCGGCAGAGCAGGACCCGAATTACATTGCAGCAGAGGAAGCGTTAAAGGCGGAGCTCATTGCAATGCATGGTAAGTCTGGTATAAAAATGTCAGACCATTTCAAGGAATTTGCTGAGGCAGGGGACTATTATAAGGTATGGTTCTATAATGCAGGAGATAACTTTAATACAAATTCCAATTTCTTTACCTATAAGACCTTATATAACACCTATATCAAGTATAAGGATAAGGTTGTAAAGGCAAAGCAGGAATACAGAAAATACCGACGTCTTTCTTATACGGCAGATAAATGGATGGCTATGAACTACAGCCTGGTTGTACTTGGATTTGCAGAGGACTTTGGCGGTGAGGATATGAATGATGATGCCTGCCAGATGATTGCAGATTATGTTAACCGTGGCGGCAGTATGCTGAATACCCATGACAGCACTACCAAGTATGAAAAAGCAGGTGCTATGAATATTACAAAGAATCTGCGTGAGGTCTTTGGTATGGACCGGTTCCATGTTACCGGTACCGCAGAGGGCAGTGGCGGAGACAATGAGGCAACTGCTACAGAGTTGACTGATACAATCCGTGTGTCTTCCTTTGAGTATACTGAGGCGGTGACGGAGCCGGTGGATGCAAGCTATGTGGTAAGGCTTATCGGACCTCAAAATACGCCAAAGCTTGGCGAGTTTACCATTGCTGCTAATAATCCACAGACAGTTACGATGGTAGGACATACAAAGAATGCAACCGGCTGGATAAATGAGGGCACTGGCGGAACTGTTACAAGTAATCCTTCCACAACCGGTTCCACAACAGTTAATGTATCTGCTTATTATGATGACTGGAGTAATGTTTATGATAAACCATGGTCGGATGGAACAACAGTTAATGTATACCGGGTAGTATCCGGCAACGAAGAGCAGGTTGCTACCGGAAAGATTAATAACGGTAGTGTTACGCTGACGATTCCGCAGGCACAAGAGGTTACAACACCGGCAAAGACCACAAAGGCATTTTCAGATGATACCACTGTTGTGTTAAGCAATCAGGACAAAAACTATACAGTTTCCGTGGTGGATTCTAATGATAGCGGTACCGGCAGTATTACAGAAACGAGTGCGGGTACGGTACATAACGATTTATCAGAGAAGATAACTGTGAAGGTACAGTTGGCGTTCCCGGCGGGGACTCCGGATAATTTAAAAGTAGGACACAGTGTAACCATTGTACATAATGTAGCGGTGTATACCAGGAGTACAGATAGCGATGGCGTGGCAACCTTTGAACTGCCACAGATATCATCACAGAGTTTAAATAATATCAGCAGTACAACGCTCCGGTACAGGCATTTTACAACAGCGGATTCTAGCCTGTACTTCTTCACAGAACGTGCAGTTACTGATAACTATGTACAGTGGAATGAGGAAATGCTGAAAGATGGATTAGGTGACGGAAATAGAAAGAATCAGTGGGCAAGCTTTGGTTATAACTCTCCGGTTGGAATGACAGACCCATATGTATTGGTTTCAACCACCCAGAATTCAAATCCATATAAATATGTTGAGTATGATGCAAGAGGTATCGAATGGGATATGGGTTATGAGTTGAAAGGAACCGGACAGGGACCGAATGGAGCTTCCCAGGTAAATAAGGGTATTGTTACAACCTATCCGTACTTAATCAGTTCGGAGTTAAAGATATCGACCACCCATGCCCAGACCTTTGCGCTGGATATGGAGGATGAGGATGTAGCTGTATGGTATACCTTGTCTGCAGGAACAGGAACCACAAAGGCTGGTGCATCGTATTATGCAGCTACCCCACATGATGGTATGAACAGTTACTATTTGTATAGTAAGGGAAATCTGTTCTACTGCGGTGCCGGTCATAGTATTGTAACCGGTCCAAAGCGTGATAACAATGATGAGAGACGATTGTTCATTAATGTTATTGTCAACAGTGTGCGAAATGCAAATATAAAACCAAAGATTAGCGTACATAGAAAAGATACAAACGGTGCAGAGGTTACACAAAATAAGAATGAGAAATTGAATGTAGACGGTGAGGGAAATTATTACTACAATGTGGATGATAATGAAGAGACACCAGAATTTGATTTCAAGGTTCGTGTAGACTCCAAGGCTGATTTGGGAGAGGTTTATGTATTCTATGATTTAGATTATGGTATTGCGGATGAGGACGGAAATGTATCATACAGTAATTCCTATGTTGCCAATGATGCAAACCATGTTCTGATTTCCCAGTATAATACGAAGTCGAAGGACAGCAAGAAGCTGGCATCCAAGGAACTGGCGAAATTAAGGGAATACAAGGATGATGCAGAAGACGGTAATGAAAACGGTTATAAGAAGCTTCAATTAAAACCAGAATACTTCCAGGTTTATGGCGGATATTACACATATATTGTAATCCAGGCTACAGACAGTAATGGAAAGACCTCATATCAGAGGATTAAGATTAATCTGATACCGAAGTTATGGGATTTGACCAGGAACGATACATTGGAAGACAGTGTAATTGGAGATATCTCCGACAGAATAAAATATCATATTTAATAACATGCGGTGTGAGGGTAAAGCCTCACACCGTTTTTTCTTTTTATGAGTATTTGGTGGATGGAATTTATCAAGACAAAGAGTGTAAATTATGCTATACTTGTGAAAGCATATTTTAGTCGGAGGCAGTTATGAAGCTATTTTATCCAAAAAAGTATTTTAACAAAAAGGAAGACATACCTGTTGAAGCATATTACGGTCAGGGCTACCGGGGAATTTTATTTGATATTGACAATACACTGGTTCCCCATGATGAGCCCGTTGATGATGCGGCAAAGGCTTTTGTTAACCGGATAAAGGAATTGGGATACGGGGTCTGTCTGATTTCTAACAATGATGAACAGCGGGTGAGAAGGTTTGCGGAGCCGCTGCAGGTGGATTATGTGTATAAAGCATGGAAGCCCGGTAAGCGGGGATATATAGAGGGAATGAAGCGGCTTGGGACAACCGTGGAAAATACATTGTTTGTGGGAGACCAGATTTTTACAGATATCTGGGGGGCGAATGCTGCAGGAATTTACAGCATATTATTGGAGCCCATTAATCCAAAGGAAGAGCTTCAGATTATATTAAAACGTATTCCGGAGAAGCTTGTAAAATGGAGCTATCGGAAAAAGCACCATTTAGGCAGAAATGAGTTTGATAAATAAGCATTTGAAAAACAGATACGTGCGATTGAAAATACAGCAGGGAAAGAGGATGGAAATTATGAATATTGATGGACACACACAATTAATTGGATTGATTGGCAATCCGGTAGGGCATACATTATCACCGGTGATTCATAACGGAATCAGTGAAAAGGTAGGTAATTCCTGTGTGTATGTTCCCTTTCAGGTGGAAGCGGACGGGCTGGCAGAGGCGGTAAAGGGCGCCTATGCGTTAAATATACAGGGTCTGAATGTGACGGTTCCCCATAAGAACCGGGTTATGGAAAGCCTGGTGGAAATTGACGAGGCGGCAAAGCAGATTGGAGCCGTCAATACTTTGGTCAGGGTGGAGGAGAAGCATGGATATAAGGGTTACAATACAGATATGTCAGGCTTACGGCGGCAGATTAGAGAGGATGGGATTACTCTGAAAAACAGAGTAGTTGTGATTTTAGGCGCCGGCGGAGCTGCCAAGGCGGTAGTGTATATGTGCCTGTTGGAGGGAGCGGAAAGGATTTACCTGCTAAACCGTACTATGGAGAAGGCAGAGCAGATTGCGGAGAGCATGAACAGGGCTGTTGCAGGAAACAGTGACGGCAAAGGGGAGAAGCTGTCAGGAGTTGTCATACCCATGGCGCTGGATGCCTATGGAGAAATCCGGGAGGATAATCTGATTGTGTTCCAGGCAACCTCCCTGGGATTG
>JAXVOW010000245.1:0-6385 GCA_037301995.1 bacterium
GAAGCTTTCTGCGAATAGCAGGATACAGCCCCCTTCCACATACATGGCTCGGCAGACATCCAAAGGGCTGTCCACAGATAATCCGGTTATATCCATTCAGTGCATGATTGGCAAACTCTGCCCCAATCAGCCAGCCGTCTCCAATGGAGCACTGATAAGTAACATATCCCGCTGCCTTTTCCTTAAACACATCATAGGAATCCATACAGTAAAAGCCCTGTTCCTTAAGTGCATTTACCATATCCCGCTGCAGCTTTAAAAAGTACCCAAACACCCTGCGCTCTGCCTCCACGGCAATCCCATTTTTTGATATTCCTCCCTCTGAGAGCAGATGGGTATCCATGTAATAAAGTGCATACCATGTAATGCCATTTATATAGTATTCACAGTTCTGCCCTTTTAAATACTCCTCCAGATTCCAGTTGCCCAGGTGGCAGTATTTGATATACAGTTCTCCCACAACCCCAAGCTTCAATACCTTTTTTTCTGTTCTGGAAATTCCCTTAAAATCCGTTACAATTTCCGAAAATCTTTTCCTGAGTGCATTCCCGGACAGTCTTTTGCCCTGCTTTAAATCCTCTGCCAGTATCTTAATCCATTTATCATACCGCTGCCTTGTCTCCCCGGCATTGGCTTCATATGGTTCTGTCTGGTTTGAAAGAATCATCAACAAATCGCCGTAATAGGCAGCCGCCACCGCCCGGATTAACATATCCGGTGTAATGGGCAGGCTATGCCTTTTTTCCAGTCCCGTCACGTTTAAGGATATCACCGGCACCATGGAAAATCCGGCGTCATCCAGCGCTTTCCGAATCATGGGAATATAATTGGAGCCTCTGCAGGCATCCCCCGCCTGGGGCTCTAAAACTACTGTGCGGTTTACATCATATTTTCCGCTCTGCAGGGTCTTTAAAATCTGCCCCACAATCAAAATGCCCGGATAACACAAATCGTTATGTGCATATTTTAATCCAAGATTGGTAATCCCTTCTGTCTCCTCCATGATTACCGGACGGTATTTTCTGGAATAAAAGGCATACTTTAATAAAGGAAAATGGGCATCCAGCATCGCCGGTATCAAAAGAGTATATTTTTCATTGTGTTCTTCCTCTTTAATCCGATACATAGAGGTACTCCCTTCTTGCAATAAGAAAATTTAGGTAATTGCGAAACTCTTTATTTTCAAAATCTAGTTGTGCAATATACAAATCCTTTTTCTATATTGCATTATACCCTGTTTTACCTGATTCCAAACATATACCCTTTTGTTATATTACATCCGAAAGTGCAATCCCGATTTGCATTCCAGTACCGCCTCTGTTATCCTGCATGGCGTTTCCCCATCCATATGAAACCACTGGGGCTGCTCCACGCCTACACTGATTTTTCTACAGGTATGCGCCGTGATACTCCGGAAAACAAAATGTTTTTTCACATATACCAGCATTACTGCCAGCAGCAGCTTCCATTTCGGCATGTCCCTTACCAGACAGATATTAAGCATTCCGTCCGCCGGGTCTGCCTGGGGACAAAACGGTACGCCGCCCCCTTCTCTTTCGTGAATCATGCCCACCACAAAAAACAGACCTGGAACCGAAAGCTTCTCCCCATCATCTATACAGATGACTGCCGGTGCCGCTGTTCTTGTAAAAATCTGCTTCACACCAATTGCCACATAAACCAGCTTTCCAAGGTGAACCTTATTCAATACGGTCTTTAATCTACTTCGGCTTACCTCCTCACAGATATCCGCATCGTATCCCACACCGCTGCTGATGATAAACCTTCTCCTCCGGGGCTGTCCAGCCCCGCTTTCCTCTGCCCGGTATGTAACCTCTCCATAATCGAGAATCCTCTCTTCTTTGTGATGTAAAATCCCATCCAGCGCCCGTCTCGTATTCTTATCAATCCCCATATTCCTGGCAAAATCATTTCCCGAGCCTGTGCGGATGCAGGAAAGAACCGTATGCTCAAAGGACTGAATGCCGTTTAATACTGCATTCAGAGTACCATCTCCCCCAAGAACCACCAGATGGCAGTCCTGTATTTCCCGGGCTGCCGCCGCTTCATCTACATTATGTAAACTTACCGGCTCTGCCTGTGACAATTCTGGCTGGGACAATTCCGTCTGTGTCAGCGCTGCAACAAGCTCCGTCACTTCCCCTGCATTTTGCAGGATATGCGCCTCATATGCAATTCTTTCCTCCTTCAAAACAGCTTCCACCCCGCTCCAGACGCGCAAGCCCTTTCCGGAAGAGGAAGCAGGATTAATAATAAAATGGTACATCGTTTTTCTCCCCTGTGGTAATATACCTTTATTATATCCTATTCTTTCTCTGCCGTATAGAAGTTAAAATTTGTTTTTATCTCTCCTGTTACATTCTGATACCGGTACACACTAAGCATAATTCCGAGCAATATATAAGTTGTAAGCATTCCGGCACCTCCGTAGGTAATAAACGGACAATAAATCGCACTTGGCAAAAAACCAGAATTGCATAATACATAAAATATAAACTGTACCAGCAATACAATCGCACATCCGCTTCCCATAATCATCCCAAGCTGATTTTTTTGCAATATTGAAAGATGAAATCCTCGCCAAAACAGCAGCACAATCAGCCCTACAACCACAATTGCTGCCAGTATGCCATAATAAGTGGAAATATAGGCAAGGGTGTAATCATTTCCGGCAGGAAGCTTATCTGCTGTCCATTCTCCGGTATCTATAAGCCGGTTCATTCCCAACCATCGGTTATTAGTCAGAAAATCCCACGTAAATCTGCCATATTGGTAATCGCTCTCCACCTGAAACGGATGCAGCCAGAACTGAATCCTGTCTTTCATATAAGAATTGCCGGAAAAGGATATAAGATTTACCAACGCCACCGGTACCATGATTGCAACAATTCCCATAATACATAGTATGAGCTTCCGTGATACCCGGAACCAGTTTTTACAGACTGCCACTACTAAAGTCCCGCCAAAGGACAATCCGATTATTACCATCATCGGGAGATTCACAGACAACAGAAGCACCAGAAATACCGGCAATGCCCAGAGTACACCCTTTATAAGAGCCCGGTATCCCTCTCCCCTGCAGCTATAAAGAATGGCTCCATAAAGGGGCACAAATAGCGGTAAAAAGCTGGACAGATTATAATGTCCATAAAAAGGAATATCCAGCCAGATATTATGCATAAACCCCACACCGTTTACCAGCAGACTAAGTATACTGATACCTGCCAATACAAGATAAATCATCTTAGCCCATTTTCCAATTCTGCTGTAATCCAGCATACAAATTCCAATCATTACTGCAATACCGGCTGCAATGCAAATAACTGCTTTTGCAGGAGACGGCATAAAACTGCTCTGCCCAAAATGTACGCTTAGCAGATACTGAACCAGCAGCCCTATTCCACTTAAAAATATTATCAGAAGAATCATATCCCACGCCATCTGCGGCTTATGAATCCGGTCAAGCTCAATTCCCGTCTCCACCGGGTCTCCCATCTGCCGGACCGCCTCTTCTTCTGCTTCCTCTTCCTCCATTCCATCCGCCATATAAGCACATTTCTGGTCTTCTATATGGCTGCGGATTTCTTCCTCTACCATCCCTCTTGCCTTTTTACAGCGGAGCTGTTCCATCAGTATTTCCAAATATTCCTGCTGTTTCATGCCATTCCCCCCAGACTATCGAAAAATATATCTGCTGACAGGTTGTCCCCACCATGCTGTATCTGTTGCCTTATATTTAAAACATTGGCAACCGCTTCGGAATAGTTTTCCCACTCCTGTCTTTTCTCCTTCAGTACCTTATGCCCCTCCTTTGTAATCCTGTAGTATTTCCGTACTTTTCCTCCCACCTCTTTCTCATATACGGTAAGAAGCTTCTTCTGTTCCAGGCTATGCAGCAACGGATACAGGGTTCCCGCCTTTAACTCAAAAACATTTTGGGAACGTGCCCTCAGTGTTTCAATCATCTCATAGCCATACATATCCTTTTCTGCCAGCAGCTTTAATAACAGCATTGTAGTACTGCCAGATACCAGACTTTTGTCAACTGCCATTCTGATTACCTCCTTGACTTTTTTAAAAACACAGAAAATTTATCCGCATCTTTTCTTTTTATTATATAGATTATCTATATATCGTCATATTATATCGACTATCTATATATGTCAAGAAAATACTCTCCTTTTTATTTTTTCTTAAGAAATTTATCACTTTTTGTTTTGACTCAAAAATGGTCCACCGGACCTTTTTCTCATATGCCTGGCAACAAAAAAGCAGGATACATTCTTTCCCAAAAATATATCCTGCTTTATTTTATCATTCATTTATCTTATTGTATTCACCCACCTGCTCCAATACCATACGTTCAACAGTATTACTGACATAAAAACAAGTCTGCCAATCCCACAAAGTACAATCAAAGGAGTAGAGTTAACAATTACTTTACGCATGTTCTATCTCCTCCAAAAACTCTCCTTTATTGTCATATTGAAAAATAGATACATGATTCTGCCCTAAATATTTTATAAATTCTTCCTCTGTCATCCCTGCAATCTGCGAACAATATCCGATAGATACACCGCTTTGTGTATAATATCCAAGTGCTACTGCTCGTCTTGCAAATTGCTCCTACGCTGCTAAATCCTTTCTCTGGTACTTTATCCACGCCGCCGCAATTGCTGCAATGGTAATCCCTGCTCCGACTCCCAGCATGGCACCGTCTATCCTTCCACTGGTAAAAATATCTGCGCCATTCGCATAATAAAAGGGGGTAATATATTTCAAATTTTCGATTGCCGGTATAATACGGCACATCATATCCATGGCAAACATAAGAATTGCCATTCCAAGCCCGGCTCCCATCAGATTTTTTTTTGTAAATGCAGATATGGCAAAACCAATGGTTCCGATTTCAATCTGCATGAAAAGCTGGGCAAAATGATAAACCGCCATCTCTTTTCCCCCAATGTCCTCCTTCATCAGAATAAAGCCGAAGACATACATTGCTGCACAAATCAGGTTAAATATTACAATATTGCTTATCACTGCCATATATTTCTGAAATAAGATTGTTCCCCGTCCAACCGGAAGCACATTTAAAAACTCCGATGTATGCCCGGCTTCCTCCTTTGACAGAATCCCTGTTCCAAGAATTGCCGCAAACATAGCCCCGCCCAAGCCATGCATCATGGCAATCTCTGTTGCATAAAAACCCGTCAACGTTGCAAGACTCATTTTATCCATGCCAAGTGCAACAGACATGGAACCCAAATTGGAATAGACATCTGCAACCTCCTGTATGGAATCTTCAAGGCTTGTATACAGTAAAATACAGCCAAAGCACAAACAGCCTACACATAAGGTCCATATAATAAGACTTTTTAGATTCATTTTCATTTCATGCTTATACAGTGTCATATGGCATCCTCCTGTTTATAATAGTGCATAAATATTTCCTCCAGCTCCGGTTCCTCAATTATGATATCCTCGATATCATGACCTGCAAAGCCAGCGAACAATTCATTTAAATTTCCTTTATAAACAAATTCCTGTTCTTCCCCATCCTTTATCATCCGGATTCGTTTTGTACTGGTTTTTGTAAGATTTTCCACTGTATCCGTACAGATTATGTTTCCTTCTCGTATAATAGCGGCATGACGGCAGTATTTTTTTATTTCTGATAATACATGGGACGAAAGGAAACAGGTTATTCCCTGCCTGTTATATTCCAGCACCAGTTTAAAAAACTCAGACTGCATAAGCGGGTCTAATCCACTGGTGGGCTCATCAAAAATAAAAAGCTTTGGCTTATGCTGCATGGCACAGACAATACTGACCTTCTTTCTGTTGCCAAGAGAAAGCTCTTCTATCCGCTTATTCTGATTAACCTTAAGACGTTCACAGAGCATTTCCGCTTCTTCCCTGCAGTCTGCCTTCCGCATATCCGCTGCAAACCGGATGACATCCTTTACCCTCATAGATGGATAAAACATTGCCTCAGACGGCATATAACCAATCTCATTTAAAATCTCATTCTTCCTGTTCTTTACATCCATTCCCAGAATCTCTGCGCTTCCCTCCTGAAACTGTATTAATCCAAGCAGACACCGGATTGTGGTAGATTTTCCTGCTCCATTTGGTCCTAAAAATCCAAAGATATCTCCCTGCTCCACCTGTAAGGACAGATTGGAAACACCTCGGTGTTTTCCATAATTCTTGGTAAGATTACAAATGGATATTGCTAATTCCTTTTCTTTCATTTCTGCTCCTTTCTGCTTTTAAAACCATGAAGCTCCTGATTCAACCTTATTGTATCAGCAGTCCTTTTCAGCTTGTAAATTAAGAATACACAGAGATAGCACAAAAG
>JAXVOW010000246.1:0-5084 GCA_037301995.1 bacterium
GCGGTTTTTGTTGATATGGTCAGCAATTTCTTCCACACGTCCGATAAATTCCGGTCCAAATACAAGAATATCCACGTCTGCCAATTTTACACAATACTCAATCTCATCCGGTGCGTAACGGAAATTAAGGGGTACGGCTAATGCGCCGGTCTTTAAAATTCCAAAATAGATGGGCAGCCATTCTAAGCAGTTCATCAAGAGAATGGCAACCTTATCCCCCTTTTTGATGCCTCGGCTGATAAGCAGATTTGCAAAACGGTTTGCCTTTTCATTCATAACATGCCAGGTGATTTCCCGGCGATAGTGAGTGGTAGGATTTGGCTCCATCAGCTCATATTCCTTCCAGGTAACACGGCGGACTTCCTTTACCTCCGGGTTAATTTCTACTAAACAGATATCGTCAGGATATTCCCTGACGTTACGTTCTAAAATTTCGGTAATCGGCATAATTCCCTCTCCTTTGTGGTTCTCTTTAGATTTAAAGCTTTAACGCTTTTACTAATTAAAGTAAATTGTATAAAATATAGGGGGAAAAGTCAAGTAGACAAGAGTTTCGATTTGTTCATAGTTTTTTAATATTAATGTGGTATAATCCAGACATATAAGCATTCGTGAGAATATAAGAATATTTAATAAGCTTATTACATTGGATTTATAGAGAGAAGACATTTTGAATAGATGGAACATACGAGGTGAAGATAATGCAACAGGATAAAATAATGCTCCCAAGTCTGAGGGAGAAGGAAACGGAACTGCCAACAATAGATGGAGATTTAATAGAGGAATTAAAGCTTGTAATGCAGCAGTCCCAGCCCTTTCAGGAAATGTTGATGATGTACAGCTGTGCAATCAGGGAGGTCCGGACAAAGGCAGAGGTTCTGAATGATGAAATGTCTGTCCGGTATCACAGAAACCCTATCAGCAGCATTTCCTCCAGAGTGAAATCTCCGGAAAGTATTACCCAGAAGCTGTATAAAAAGGGACTTCCGTTTACAGTGGAGGCAATTATGACAAATCTGTCGGATGTGGCAGGTGTCCGGATTATCTGTGAGTTTATTGACGATATTTATACCATAGCGGCTATGCTTGCCATGCAGGATGATTTAAAGCTTATCAAGATTAAGGATTATATCAAATATCCAAAACCTAATGGTTACCGCAGCTATCATATGATAGTGGAGATTCCGGTATTCTTTTCCAAGGGGAAGACGCCTATGCGTGTGGAGATTCAAATCCGAACCATTGCCATGGACTTCTGGGCGAGCCTTGACCATGAGCTGAAGTATAAGAAAAATATTGACCCCAAGGATGAGGAAATGATAGCGGATGAGCTGCTTTCCTGTGCTGACCGCATTGCGGAGACAGATATGATTATGCAGCAAATCCGCATGAAGTTAGATTCGGTAGAGGAGAGTAAGGCAAAATCTGAAATAGTAATCTGATATTCCTATAGCAAAGGCGCATATAGCCGGAGTAGGCTGAGCCATAGACGGTATGGCTTGTTCATTTGCAGGCAGGATTCGTAGGTCATCTCCTCTGAGACGGATATGGTTTCTAAAATATCCTCTTTGATGGCATTTATCTCCTCACAGTGATAGAGGAATGCGGCACATTCAAAATGCAGATAGAGGCTGCGGAAATCCAGATTGATTGAGCCTACAACGGCATAATTGTCGTCAGCTACCATTGTTTTGGAATGTATAAAGCCAGGCAGATATTCATATATTTTAACTCCGGCCTTCGTGAGAGGCTCATAAAAGGAACGGGTCATCATGAATACGGTTTTCTTGTCCGGCACCCGGGGTGTGACAATGCGTACATCAATACCACTCTGGGCGGCAAGAACCAGAGCCGTAATCATTTCGTTGTCTACAATCAGATACGGAGTGGTGATGTAGACATATCTGGTGGCACGGTGAATCATATTCAGATATACATTTTCTGCTACAACTTCAGAGAATAACGGATTATCTGCATATGGCTGGACAAAACCGTCTGTATTTTTTTTGCAGTCCTGTGGAAAATCAGAAGGCTTTACATGATATTTTTCATAGTCCACAGGCTGTCCGGTGACATGCTGCCAGAGCTGCAGGAACATGACGGAAAAGCTCCAGGTAGCCTCGCCCTTTAGCATGATGCCGGAATCCTTCCAGTAACCATGGAGCTTTTGCCGCTGGTTGATATATTCATCTGCCAGATTGATACCGCCGGTAAAGGAGGTATGACCGTCAATGACGGTGATTTTTCTGTGGTCACGGTTGTTGAGCCGAAGGGAAAGCGTGGGATTAAACGGATTAAAGCAGTAGCAGTCAATGCCATACTCCCGAAGCTCTTCATAGTAGTTGGCGGGTAAGGTACGGACGCTGCCCATATCATCATAAATAATTTTTACATCCACACCATTTCTTGCCTTCTTTTTCAAAACATCTAAAACGCTGTTCCAGAAAATGCCGTCATGAATAATAAAATATTCCATAAAAATAAAATGCTCTGCCTTTTCAAGCTCCTCTAACAGGCGGATGTACAGGGCTTCTCCGGTGGGAAAATATTCTGTGGATGTATTTTTATATACCGGATATTTTGCCAGATTATGGATATAAGCTGCCTGTGGAACTGCGTGTTTACTGATTTGCTGGATTTCATCAAGAACGGTATTGTCCTGAACCAGATGTGTTTTTGATTCCTCCACTGCCTGACGAATGCTTTGCCGGAATTTATGTCTGGTATTATTCACAGAAAGCAGAAGATAAAACAGTCCGCCAAAGATAGGTATCAATAGTATGGTAACGCTCCAGGCGAGCTTGTAGGCTGGATTGATGGGGCGGTTGATGATATATAACACCACCAGAATACTGATAATTGTCAGCACAAGCTGAATATGAAAATATTGCTCTTTGAGCTGGATATAGGCAAATACAAGAAAACTGACCTGTAAAAGCATGAGCACAACTACCCATACCAGTTTATCCATAAACATGGTATAGTCGCCCCGTTTTCGTTCTTTGTCAATGACATTCTGTCTGCTCATGCCAGTAGTCCTCCTGTTGTATAATAGTATAAGCTTTTGTATGGTAAATATTATTTTGTGGGAAGGTTTATTTTTCCCATCTTCCCGCTGCACCGCAGGGCAGAATCAGTCCGTTATCGGAGACCGGAAGACCGATTTCATCCGAAATTACATTTCCGCCGTGTCTGGTTACTACCTCCGTGGAAATCAGATAGCTTAATACTGCCGGTGCCAGTCCTGTGGTATAGGAGTTAACAAGAAAAAACAATGGCTTATCGCTTAGTAACTGCTGGCAGAGTGCAATAAATGGATGAATTTTTTCTTCAATTTTCCAGATTTCTCCCTTTGGTCCCCTGCCATAGGAAGGCGGGTCCATAATAATGGCATCATAGTGGTTGCCCCGGCGGATTTCCCGCTCTACAAATTTTACACAGTCATCTACAATCCAGCGGATTGGTGCGTCTGAGAGTCCGGATGCCTGGGCATTTTCCTTTGCCCAGGTCACCATGCCCTTTGAGGCATCCACATGGGTGACGCTGGCTCCGGCTTTGGCAGCTGCGCAGGTGGCGCCTCCTGTATAGGCAAACAGGTTTAACACCTTGATTGGGCGGTTGGCGTTTCGGATTAACTCAGAAAACCAGTCCCAGTTGGCTGCCTGTTCCGGGAATAATCCGGTATGCTTGAAGCTGAAGGGCTTTAAATGAAAGGTCAAATCCCTGTAATGAATAGACCACTGCTCCGGCAAATCGAAAAATTCCCATTCACCGCCGCCCTTTTTGCTACGGTGGTAGTGGGCATTCAGCTTCTTCCATGCAGGATTCTTTTTCGGGGTGTTCCAGAGTACCTGCGGGTCTGGGCGGAGAAGAATATATTTTCCCCAGCGCTCTAATTTTTCTCCGTTTGATGTATCGATTACTTCATAGTCTTTCCAGTTCTCTGCTACCCACATATGGTTCTCCTTATCAATTTCTTTAAATCGTATTCAGATAGTTATTCTGGCATTATTATATAAAGGTGAAATGGATTCGTCAAATCATTTATAATGTTAAACAAATTGCAATAGAAGGAGTAATTGTTTATAATAAAATAAAAATTAGGAATCTGAAAGAAGGAAACAATTATGAGATACTTACCAATATTTCAGGAGTTATTTGAATCGGATACATTTATTTTTATGATTATTGGCATTATTATTGCAGTTATTATTGCACTGCGGATGAAAAATTATAAGAAATACATAGGGGCTATCATTATATCCGCTGTAATATATGCAATTTGTGAATTAGTGTCTAATATACGTACCAATTTCATGTTAGAGCTTGTGCTGCTGTTTATTGGAACCGTTTCAATAGGGTGTTTAATCGGATTCATTCTCTGTCTTTTAATCAGATTGATAAAAAATGGGAAAAGCGGGCAATGATTTCCTTTATTTACACCATGTATATATATTCCGGTGATTCATATCTTTAATGCGATTTGGTCTATTCATAAAATTACCTCTTGATAATACTACCAAATAGTGGCATAATGAGAGTAGATATGCTACTATTTGGTGGTATAATTTTTGGGGAGGGACTTTGATGGAGCAAGCTGAATATTCCGTTTGGTATGAATGGGCAAAGAAGCATATGAATGTGGAATTGATAATGGAGCACTATGTAAACAATCATATGGTGGTAAAAGATTACTTATCGTATATTCAAAGAGAGGAACGAGCAAAGAATAAGCTGATGCATCAAATGGCAGATGCAGGATTTGATTATTCCGATATTGAGGAGATTATGTTTCAATATTGTGGAATGATTCAGAATATTTATTTAGAACTTGGAATTGAAATAGGAGCCAGGCTGGGTGTGGAGCATTTAGTATAACATTTTAATAATCAAATTGTGCAAAGGTCTGAATCTAGTTTTTGGGGAATGGAGTCCGTTTTGAAGTTAATCCAACCAGATAATCCAGTGAGACATCATAATATTCAGCCAATTTAATGGCAGCCCAAAGCGGAAGCTCTCGCTCACCTTTTTCATAACGGCGATAAACTTCTCTTTGGCAGACCAATATATCAGCAATTTGTTGT
>JAXVOW010000247.1:0-2154 GCA_037301995.1 bacterium
ACTGCATCATAAATTGGAACCGTACCGATAATGGCGCTGCACTCTCTGGTTAATTTGGTCCGGAATTTGCGTGTGTCGCCAAAGGAACTCAAATCCATAATGGATTCTGCTCCCAGACGGATGGATTCCTTTACCTTCTCCATCTCCACATCCAAATCAAGACAGTCCTTTGAAGTGCCCAGGTTCACATTAATCTTGGTCTTAAGCTTTGTTCCGATTCCATATGGTTTTAAACAGGTGTGGTTCCTATTTGCAGGAATTGCAACCTGTCCCTTTGCCACCAGGTCTCTGATATCCTCCACCGGAATGTTTTCGTACTCCGCAACCGCTTTCATTTCCTTTGTAATAATGCCCTTTTTGGCGGCGTCCATCTGTGTTGTATAATCCATTGCTATACCTTCCTTTCTGATTGATTTCCATTTACTACTTTACGCCATGCACCTTAATTCTGCACGACTGATAGCTTATGTGAAAAAGAAAGCTCCCTGCTTTTACAAGGAGCTTCTTAAAATAACTAATTTCATTATCATACACATACATTTTGAATCCCTACGTTAGCATTACCTAAATCAGGTTGCGGGTCGAAGTTGATGACTTCCTCTCAGCCTGCTGCACAAGCTCCCCGTTCATATTCAGTTCCTGATAAGTGTAGCATAATTTAAATAAAATAACAATACCAAACCATAAGCAATAGACACCTTCTTTTTTCAGGCCTTAACATCTTATCCATCTCCGGCATAATATATTATTAAAATATCCATTTAAAGGGCGGATTTTATGCGGAAAAATCACTATTTACATGGAATAGATGTAAGTAAATGGCAGGGAAAAATTGATTTCTTTAAAGTGCGGGAGACCGGAATCCGATTGGTATATATCAAAGCAACCCAGGGAGATAATTATATGGACCCTGATTTTGAACGAAACTACAGGGAAGCTGAAAAGGAAAGACTGGCAATCGGATTTTATCACTATGTCACCGCTCGCACTACAACAGAAGCAAGAAATGAAGCCCATTTCTTTGCTTCCCACATCAAAGGAAAGCGACAGCACGCAAGACCAGTAATGGACTTTGAAGTATTTGGAAACCTTAACCAAGCAGAAATAAGGGAAACTGCTTTGCATTTCCTGACTGCATTGGAAGAAGAAACCGGACATAAACCAGCAATTTACACGGATGCTTCCAACGCTTCCGGAATCTTTGCAGATGACCGCTTCCGGGAATATCCCCTGTGGATTGCAGAATATGAAGTAACCCATCCACATATGGAAAATCCATGGCATCGCTGGAGTGGCTGGCAATATACGGACCGCGGGCGAGTGAACGGCATCGCTGGAGATGTTGACAGAGATTATTTCAGAAAAGAGATTCTGTTAGATGTCACGGAACCTCCCTGTGATATTCCTCTCTAATTTTCATAATCATAGTTTAACGCCTGCTCCCAGAAGGTTTTTTCCGGCCAGCCGGTGGTATCAAAGCCCTTGCGAATCTGTTCACAGATATATTTTAATTTTGCCTGCAGCCTGGAACCCTCAATATTTTTTCTTCTTACATCCGCTGCATCCAGCATGGCATATTCCACAATCCTCGCCCGGTCCTCCCCCGGAAAGCTCTTGCCTCATGCTCCGTATCCGCTACCGTGTAATCGAAATTATAATTATCACGGTTATCCCGGTAGCTATAGTCATATGCAAAGCCCTCCGGATTCAGACCATCCCACACCTCATAGTCAAAAAAAGCCGCTTCACTGTAATTCATATCACCTTCAATAGCATGAAATATTTCATGGTATATTGTATTTTCCAAATCCTCAAAGCTGTTTACATCCAGCACAAGAAAAGTAATTCCGTCCAGAGTATTCTGAACCCCAATAGAATCAATTCCCTCCTCGTCAATTGGTGTAATCCCACCGGACAGATAAATATGCAGCTTACTGCCGGCATTTTCCCTTTGTCCCAGCTGTTCCAGCATTCCTTTCGGATATTTTCCCAGGGCCTTCTCCAATAAATCCAGCATTTTTTCAATCCGGGTTACACGGTTTGTCACTTTATAGTCATAGATATCTTTCGGACAACTCCCTATTTCTTCCCCAAAGTATATTTCCACTCCGTTTTCTTTTCCAATTTTTTCAGCCCGTTCTTTCAGGAACGCCA
>JAXVOW010000248.1:0-5240 GCA_037301995.1 bacterium
TTCTGTTTGTAAACAACTTTCCCGTTCAGACGGGAATTTTATTTTTCATTTCAGCACTTATACTTTCTTCTTTGTTACACTATAAAAAATTATCAAAAAGTGAGGTGTCGACCTTGCAGATTGCCTTGTGCGATGATGAAAAATCATGCCACGAAACAATAAAAAAACTTATAGGACAATATAAGCAGACGAAGCCTGACCTCTCTATTTCCCTGTCCTCTTTTTCCTCCGGAAAAGCACTATTAAACCATGTTGATGAATTCAGCGGCTTTGACCTCTATATTCTGGACTGTATCATGCCAGAAATGAACGGCATAGAACTTGGAACCGCCCTGCGCAGGCGTGATGACACAGGTATCCTGATTTACCTTACCACATCCCCTGACTTTGCACTGGACTCTTACCGGGTAGAAGCTTTTGATTATTTGTTAAAGCCTGTGGACAAAAACCTGTTTTTTCAAAGCCTTGATAAGGCTTACCGCTCTTTTTCCCAGGTTATGCAGGAAGTGGTTTCCGTGAAAACTTCGGACAGCATCCGCATGATTCCCGTTGCTGATATACGGTATGCGGAGCGCATTGAAAAACAGATTTATTACTACATGACAGATAATACTGTCATATGCAGTATTACATTCAACAGCTCCTTTCAAAATGCCGTGGCAGACCTGCTGACCCATAAAGGAATGATTCTCGTAGGTTCATCCTATGTGGTAAATTTATTCCATGTCACGGAAGTTACAAAATCAGACCTGATCCTGACCGGGAATCTGCATGTCCCGGTTCCCCGCCGTATGTATGAAACTGTCAAAAAAGAATGGGCAGATTTTTGGCTGAACGGAGGCAGATACCATGCTTTTTGAAGATGATATTGTTTTTTTAGTCCTGAAAGTACTGATTACCTTCACAGGTACGATAGGCATGATGATTTCCACAACAGATTTCAGAGCCGTCAAAAGAAAATCCATAAGTATTTTGATTTTGGGGTGTTATGCCCTATATGTCATACTTTCTACTTATGCTATTATTTATTTCCTGGATTATGAACATTTTCTGCGGGTGTTTCTTATTACCATATCCTGCCCCGCAGTTTTACTGATGCATGATATTTCCGGCGACCCATTTCCACGACTTGTATTTACCCGTGCAACACATATATTGATTTCCCTGTATATTGCTGCCACCGTTACTTTGTTGAATACCGCCCTCCATGGAACAGAGCTGTCGGATATTTTACTACGCCTGCTTATCTATCTGCTGATTATTCTGTTTGATTTTCACTTTATACGGCGCATTTATCTTGATTTAATCAGCACAATCAGAAAGGGCTGGGGAATTCTTTCGCTGATACCCTGTGCACTTATCATTCTTGCTGTAACGATTGCTTTTTACCCGGAGCATTATACGAAAAGACCGGCAAGCGTTATAATGATTTATCTGCTTGGTGCTGTCATAGTCATTATCTACTCTGCTATCGGCTGCTATCTGTCCATGCAGTATCACAGACTGTCAACGGAACAAAACAGGGAAATTCCGGAGTGGCAGGTTCAGAACATACGGAGGGAAACCACCAATATTGAAAGTCTGGCGGAACAGACAAAAATCATCCGGCACGACACCCGCCACATGCTTTCCACAATTGCCTCCCTTGCGGAAAACAACGATATGCAGGCAATACTTGATTTTATAAAGACCACTGCTGAGATTCCTGATATTCCGGAATCTTTCCATTACTGCAATGACCCCCTTCTGGATGCCACGCTTTCCACCTATCTCACATCCGCCAAAGAATCCGGAATATCACTTGAAACCTCGCTTGCCATACCGGATATACTTCCAGTTGACTCTGCGGAGCTTGCCATCTGTTTTGCCAACGCTTTGGGAAATGCGATAAAATGCTGCGAAAAGCTTCCGGAAAATGAAAGAAAAATTATCGTCAAATGTATTTACAAGCCGAAGCTTATGTTCGAAATTGCCAATCCATATAAAGACAAAATTACATTTAACAAGAACAATCTTCCAAAATCACCGGAAAACAGCTTAAAAATGGGCATCCGTTCTATTATGGCTTTCTGTGAAAAGCATGATGCCTTTTATACCTTTACCGCAGAAGACGGCTGGTTTAAGGTTACAGTTGCATTATAGGAAATGAAAGGGGGAGAAATACTATGATTTTTGATAATAATACAGCATACCAGACCTGCAGAATCCTTGTCGCCATATTCTGTACGCTGGGCATGCTTGCCTCCACTACTCCGATGAGGAAGAACCATAAAAAAAATCTGCTTATCTTCGGTGGATATGCTGTTTTTGCAATTGTGTTCACTTTCATTTCCATACATTTTTGGGGATTTCTGCCTTTTTTACGAAGTGCTGTTTTTACTATTTCCATACCTGGTGTTATTATGAGTTACATGATTTCAGATACATCCCTCTCAAGACATGTCTTTAACTGTCTGTCGCAGCTTTTGTTTTCCCTCTATCTGATTATAAGCGTGACCCTGCTCAATACACTCTTGGGCGGTACTTTGCTGTCAAACGCCATATTACTCCTGCTTGCCTATCTTATTACAATTTTTCTGGAATTTTTCTTTCTAAGAAACATCTTCTTAAATATTGCAGGAACAATTACGAAAGGCTGGGGTATTCTTGCTCTGCTTCCCTGTTCCTTTTTTATTCTTGCATTGGCGGTCGGACTCTATCCGGCACATTATACACAAAACCCGTCCTTCATCCTCTTATTCTACTTATTAGGTATCGTCATCCTCATCATTTACTATGCAATTTTTCAATACTTATGGACACAGTATAAATACCAGATGGATGAGCACAACCAGGAAATTCTGGAATTACAGATACAGAGCATAAAGAATCATGCAGAAGATGAAAAAAGAAAAAAGGAAGAAATCCGGAAAATCTGGCAGGACACCCATCACATGCTGTCCGGTATCGCCATGCTTGCAGAGCAGGGAAATGCCGAAGCCATTCTAAAATTTGTAGCCGAAGCCTCTGCACTCAACAATATAACCGATTCCCCCCGCTACTGCAGCGATCCCATTTTAAATGCTACGCTTACTACTTATCTTGGCCGGGCAAAAAACTCCGGTATTACAGTGGAACTCCATCTTGCTATCCCCGAAACGCTCCCCGTCGATTCTGCTGAGCTTAGCATCTGCTTTGCAAATGCTTTGGAAAATGCCATAAAAGCCTGTGAAAAACTCCCAAAGAATGAGAGAAAAATTATCGTCAAATGTATTCATAAACCAACCTTCATGTTTGAAATTGAAAATCCTTTTAAGGGACGGATTACCTTTGGAAGGAACGGGCTTCCCCAATCTCCCCAAACCGGTCATGGGATTGGCACACGCTCCATTATGGCTTTCTGCGAAAAGCATAATGCCTTTTATGCTTTTACCGCTGAAGGCGGCTGGTTTAAGATTCTGGTTACCCTATGAGTTTTCATGCTTTCCAATAATTTTTCATTTCAATTTTAAAAAATTTCAAGACATTTTGGGTTATCGCCATAACGCCTTGAAATTCCTTGATTATATAATGTTTCATCACTGTTCAGAGTCATTCTCAAAGTGCTTTAATTTTCCTCATCCTGCTTTGTTTCTTCCTGGCTATGAATGGTTACATATTTTTCTGTATCTCTCTTTAAGTCCGCCAATGTAATAGATGCAATCTCCTTTTCCATTGCATTTTGTACCCTTAAAAGCTTCTCATCCAAAATACAATGAATATTTCTTCCTACCGGACAGTCAGTACTTGGATTTTCGTGAAAGTGGAACAATTCTCCGTTCTCAACACATTCTACAGCACGATATACATCTAAAAATGTTATCTCACTCAATGGTTTCGCAACAGTCGTACCACCGGTTCCCCGCGCAACTTCAATCAAACCTGCTCCTTTTAGCTGACCTAAAATTTTTCTAATAATAACAGGATTCACATTGGTACTTCCTGCAAGAAAATCACTTGTTACTTTGTACTCGCTGCCAAAAGTATCAATACAGGCAAAAATATGAATGGCTAATGTGAATCGACTTGAAATCTGCATATTTTCTACCACCTTTCAATTTCATTTTATCCCGTCCTTGTTGTAACGTCAACGGTTACACTGCTTATCATAATATTTCGCCATATGGCATAGAAGGCATTAAGCAACTCAACGTTTTTTCAAACTATTTCATTTAATAACTTCTTCTACCGCTTTTACTGCCTTAAGGTATCGTTCCTGATAGGTGCCCGAAATACATGTAAAGTTCCTGCCATGACTCCTTAGAAGCTCCTTAATCTGATTGCTGTATTTCTCCCTGTCGTTTTGAATTTCTATACTACGATCCCCATCTTGGACGAATGCCACATCTGGCTCTAAAAACAGAATTAAATCATATCTGTTCAATGCATCAACTGCATCTGCAAGCGCCTTGTTTTTCTCAATATTTGGGTCTTGCAAGAAATTCATATAAAACAGAGTCACCAATGCATCTGTATCCTCAAATAGTATTTTCTTTCCTGCCTCAAGTACCTTCATCTCATTTAATTTATGCTGCAAAAGTATCTCCGTAAAATCTTCAGAAAGCATTAACAAATCTGTACCTGAACGTTCAGAAATATCTCTTCCAGCCTCATCAATAAAGCCTGCGTTAAAATGATTTGCAAGATTAATAGTCAAAGTAGATTTTCCGGTACTCTCTCCACCGATAAGAAGCACCTTTTTTGTGTAATACGGTCTCACTATGTCAGGAATCCATTCCCAATGCTCATAGGGATTTTCTCTAATTTTAGTGGAACTGATGTCATCCCTTTCAAATACATAAAATTTACTTTCAGGATAACATATATTCCAAAAACTGTTTTTATCATAATCACTTCCACAAAAAACAACATCAATAGATTCCGCTATTTCACTTTTTACTTTCTCGGCATCCTTCTTCCAATACTCCTCTGTATATGCTTTTTTCGTTTCGGCATCATCCGAAAGAAGAATAATTTTCACATTACCGATATGCTTCGTCAACTGATACAGCCATCGATATCGGATTCGGTAATCAATTTCATGTCTGTTATTACCGATACTTAATACCACATACAAACTTTCACACATATTTGCTGCCTGAATAATACAACGCACATGCCCCATATGAAGTGGATTAAACGAACCACCATACATTCCAACCTTAAACCGCATTCGTCTTTACCTCCCTGCTCCATTTCACATACATAATTACCGCATTTAT
>JAXVOW010000249.1:0-3423 GCA_037301995.1 bacterium
TACTTTTTCGTAGCCGGATTTTTCAAATAACACTCTGCGGTTATCTGCATCCATCAACAGCGCATATCTCGCATTCAGCTTTGACACATCCACCGTGTCGCCAGTGACAGCCACTGCTCCGGATTCGTTTCCTTCCCAGTCCAGCTGAAACGAACAGACCTCCTCTGCATTTTTCTGCTGCATCCATTTTTCGCCCTGATGAATCACAACACAGGATAACGCCATAAAAAGCGCAAAACTCCAGATAAAAAACGGTTCCCGGACATACTTTTGAAAAGCCTTATGGTTTCTCTGGGATTTATGTACCAGGGATTTATGCAAATCTGAAAAATAATGAAAAAATGACATATTTCCACACTTGTACCTTCTTGATACAAGTATATGAATCTGTCATTTTCTTTATCACCAAAAAATTGTAAGAACCAGCTAATCCTTTACAGGAGCAAAGGATAACTGTGCCTCCTCCATGGCCTGCTGTTTGAAATCCTCTATTTTATCCGGCGTAATGACTGGCAGCTCATCTGTGGACTGGACACCAAAGCTCCTCAGGAAATCATCTGTTGTTCCAAAAAGAATCGGTCTTCCCACCGCATCCAGCCTTCCCACTTCATGAATCAGGTTATACTCCACCAGCTTATTTACCGCATGCACACAGGAAACCCCACGGATTGCTTCTATTTCCTGTCTGGTAATCGGCTGCTTATATGCGACAATGGAAAGAGTCTCTAATAATACATCCGTCAGCACATGCTTCTTTGGAATATTGACAACCTTAACTAAGGTATCATAATAATCCGCCTTCGTACACATCTGAAAAGAATCCTCCAGTTCTATAATACGGATTCCCCGGTCTGCACTGTCATATTTATCCATCATATTATGTATAATTTTTACCACTGTATCCGTGTCTAATTCCAATGCCTGTGCAATCCGTTCTTTGTCCACGGCTTCTCCAACTGAAAATAAGATTGCCTCAATTTTACCTTCAATTATATTGATATCCTGTTCCATAATTTACTCCTGTATTTCCCTCTCCTTATCTGTCTCTGGTTTCTCATCCGGATTCCTGTCCTCTTCCGGCTGCTCACTGATTTCTATCTCGTCCAGAGAATCAATGACGATTTCACCAAAAATTTCCTCCTGCCTGATTGTGATGGCGCCAATCTTCATCAATTCCAAAACAGACATAAACGTAATAATAATATTCATCCTGGTTGGCTGGGATTCCAGCAATGTACGGAAATTAATGCCCTTTAAGCCCCGTACCTCCTCCCTGACCTGAACCATACGCTCTTCGATATTAATTTCTTCTTTTTCAATTGTACCGAACCTGGAACGGATTGGGTCAATCTTGTCCACCTGCTTGCGCATAATGGATTGAAAGATATCATTCAGCATATTAAGCGTCATGCCATCCACCAAATCCGCCGGGTCGATTTCCTCCTTATATGTAGAAACCTCTTCCGGAATTGTAGGCTTCTTATAAAGACTGTGGGAGGCATCCAGCTCCATATCCTTAAGCTCCAATGCTGCATACTTGTACATCTTGTATTCCAAAAGTCTTCGCACCAGCTCCGCTCTCGGGTCTTCCTCCTCCTCTTCCTCCGTTTCTTCCTTCGGAAGCAGCGTTTTGGATTTAATCTGCAAAAGCGTTCCTGCCATCACCAAAAACTCACTCATGACATCCATATCCTGTTCCTGCATCTGTTCCACATATTCCAGATACTGCTCTGTTATGGTCACAATAGGAATGTCATAAATATCTACCTTATTTTTTTCAATTAAATGTAGCAGCAAATCCAGAGGTCCCTCAAAAACCTGCAGCTTGTATTCAATTTCCATGTATCTTAACTCTGCCTTTATCTAAAATAGGCCGTTTCACGGTGTGCGGAAACGACCTATTCATTATATTATACTTTCACCAAAAAGGCAAATTCTTCCCTAAATTCTTGTTTAGCTTTTCTTCCCTGATTCTTGCCGCGGGGAAGGGGAACAAGATTTCACTATCACTTTCAGGGGGTGATGAAAGCATATCGGGATTGGGTCTGTATTTGTGCTCCTATTATGCTGACCATTCCGATGAGCCCCAGACACATGACAAATGGAAGCTTGAGGGCTTCCATTCGTCATTGGGTCTCCTCTCCATAGCATAAATGTCGCACAATACAGACCCAATTCCCCGATACGCCAGTCTACACTATTGAAGTGATAGTGAAATTTATCTACACTTTCGCCGCGAGCAGAATCTTCGCCACACCCGATGCCAGTTCTAATGGTAAGAAATTCTTGTGTAGATTATACCAGAAAACAGCTTTGAACATACTTCTTAAAAAATGTAAGCAGAACAGAAAATTCATGTTTCTAAGTGGAGGACTATCTCATCCGTCGGTACTTAGATGGTAGTCTGCATAAAATGCAGACTACCATCTTATGTACCGTTACGTATGAGATGGAGCGCAAGCGGGGACGGAACGTGAAACATGAATTTCCTGTTCTGCGAAGGGATTTAAAAACATGTTCAAAGCGTCCGCATAATCCATCAAACAAGGATTTATATGATAATGAATACCATTCCTCCGTTGCTGTCATTTATGATTTTTTCCATAGTATCCTGCAGCCGGATTTGGGAATCATCATTGATTTTATTGGATTTGGAAATTAAGCCCTCTTCCACCATCTGCTCCACTGTCTTTCCGAAAATATTTATCTTCCACAATGCTTCCGGCGTTGTTTTCAACTGCTCCTTCATGTTGGAAAGGAAATCCTTAGCCTGTTCCTCCGTCCCCACAATCGGCGCAATCTCTGTTGTAACATTTGCCTTAATAAAATGAAGGGACGGCGCATTTGCCTTAATCTTAATACCATATTTGGTGCCATGCTTGATGAGCTCCGGTTCTGCTAAGGTAATATTTTCCTTCTCCGGCATTACCAGTCCATATCCCTTCATCTGAACGCTGTTCATGGCGTCAGCTACGCGCTCATACTCCCTGCGCTTTCCTGCGACCTCCTTAAGCATCGTAAGAAAATCATACTCATTTTCCACCGGGGCTCCCAGAAGGCTGGTGAGCATCTCATAATAATAAGCTTCCGGTATGGAAATATTTAAATTAACCGTTCCATCCTTCAAATTCAGGCTTGAAATGAAAACATCACTGATGTACTCACTCTCCGGCTTTTGTATGCCATATACATTTTTCATACCGGATACGTCATTCATTACCTGCTTTGCATAATCCACAACAGCCTGTTTGATTGGATGTGAGAAATCCAAAGTCTCCGCCCATTTTGGAATAAAAAAGCTGATTTGGCTGATTGGAAATTCCAGTAATATATGTTTTAAAATCTCTATGATATCCTTTGCCTTTAACTGGTCACAGTTTACCGGCAGAACCTTTACGCCATATTGGCTGGTAAGCTCCTCCG
>JAXVOW010000250.1:0-1916 GCA_037301995.1 bacterium
TATCGGACCTGCCAAGTTTGTGGTATTTTGTAATGCGCCGGATGACAATCCGTTCATGGCGGGAGCTTTTCACGGCGTGACTGAGGCAGACCGCATTATCAATGTGGGTGTGTCAGGACCCGGTGTCGTAAAGCGTGCCTTGGAACAGGTTCGGGGCGAAAATTTTGAGGTGCTCTGCGAGACCATTAAGAAGACTGCCTTTAAGGTAACCCGTGTGGGACAGTTAGTGGCAAAGGAGGCATCCAAACGTCTCAGTGTACCATTTGGAATTATTGATTTATCCCTTGCACCAACACCGGCAGTAGGGGACAGCGTAGGAGAGATTTTGGAAGAGATAGGATTGGAATATGCGGGTGCGCCTGGCACAACCGCAGCCCTTGCCCTGTTAAATGACCAGGTAAAGAAGGGCGGCGTTATGGCATCTTCTTATGTCGGCGGTCTCAGTGGCGCATTTATTCCGGTTTCCGAAGACCAGAGAATGATTGATGCGGCAAGCTGCGGCGCTCTTACCCTGGAGAAATTAGAGGCAATGACCTGCGTCTGCTCCGTGGGTCTTGATATGATTGCAATTCCGGGAGATACGAAGGCAACCACCATTTCCGGTATCATTGCAGATGAGATGGCAATTGGTATGGTCAACCAGAAGACAACGGCTGTCCGTATCATTCCTGCTGTGGGCAAAAAAGCCGGCGAGACACTGGAATTTGGCGGCCTCCTTGGCTATGCACCGATTATGAAGGTGAATGAATACAGCTGTGATGCATTTATTAACCGGGGCGGACGGATTCCTGCTCCAATCCACAGCTTTAAGAACTAACCGGCATAAATACAATGATATGATACAGTTTAGCTCTGTTATGAACAGGGCTTTTCTGTTTTTACATTGCATTAAATAATCTCAGGAGGTATGCTATGCATAGAGAAGTCTTTTTGAAGGAACCTTGGTTAAGCTGGGCTGTGGAATTGCAAAGTATTGGCCAGTGTGGTCTGGCTTATACGGATAATGTATATGACATTGAGCGGTATGAACGACTGCGGGAAATTGCAGCGGAAATGTTAAGCTATAAGACCGATATTCCGACAGATAAGGTTAAAACATTGTTTTGCAATGAACAGGGATATCAGACACCGAAGCTGGATACCCGGGCAGCAATATTTAAGGAGCATAAAATATTACTGGTTCATGAGAAAAATGGTACATGGTCCATGCCGGGGGGCTGGGTAGATGTGTTAGAGTCCATTGAGTCCAACACGGTTAAGGAAGTACGGGAAGAGGCTGGACTAGACGTAGAGGTGGAACGTGTGATTGCCATACAGGACAGGAACAAACATAATGTTCCAGTCTATGCCTATGGAGTCTGCAAGGTATTTTTGCTTTGTAATGTTACAGGGGGCTCATTTACAGAAAATATTGAAACCACGGGCTATGATTATTTTACACTGGAGAATCTGCCGCTTCTTGCGGAAGAAAAGTGTAATAAAGAGCAGATTGAAATGTGTTTCCAGGCATATTGGGATGAAAACTGGAAGGTACAGTTTGATTAAAAGACTGTGGAATAAAGAAAATGGACAGATAGGAATATAACTTTCCGGAACCGTCATATAATGAGGTAAGCAAGCTTTTGGAGAATGTTTAGTGAATGAGATGTATTCCGAGGTAAGGGAGCATTTACGGCAGCAGCATGCCATGAATACGCAGGAAATCCAGGGGAAAAATATAGACAATTCTTATAAATACGGTTATTATGAATATAATGACGCACAGGGGGAGGGGAACGGCAGTGCCTCCTTGTCCTTTTCCTTTAAAGGAAAGGTATTTCTGTTTTTACTCAGTGTTATGCTGTTTTCCTGTTATCTGTACGGCGGGCAGGATGTAAAAAAGGGTGCCGTGATGGTATGGAATGACATGAATACCC
>JAXVOW010000251.1:0-8529 GCA_037301995.1 bacterium
GATAAAGAAGCCTCTGCCAAAGAAGGGAACCTCTGTGAAGGTTGGCAAGCTGGTGTATAAGGTTACTAAATCCGATGCAACAAAGGGAACGGTGGCAGTGATGAAGGCGAAGGATAAGAAGCAGAAGAGCATATCCATTCCTGCAACTGTGAATATCAACGGATATGATTTTAAGGTGACCTCCATTGCAAACAAAGCCTTTAAGAAAAATAAGAAGTTAGCCAGTATTATTATTGGAAAAAATGTGAAGACTATTGGCAAGGAAGCATTCTACGGCTGTACAAAATTGAAAAAAATTACTGTGAAATCAAAGGTTATCAGCAAGGTTAACAAAAATGCCTTTAAGAACATTCACAAAAAGGCAAAAATTAAGCTTCCGAAGATGAGCAGCAAGAAATATAAGAAATACAAAAAGAAGTTTGCCAAAAAAGGGCAGGCGAAAACGGTTAAGATTACAAAATAACAGATATATTATTAATACATAATAAAGGGTGGCATATATGTATACAGAAAATATTTTAGATTTAATTGGCAATACTCCGCTAATCAGCTTAAAACAGACTACAGGTCTCAATATTTTTGCAAAGGCAGAATTTTTGAATCCGGGTGGTTCCATTAAGGACAGAATTGCAAAAAATATGATTGAGGTGGCGGAAAAAGAGGGGAAACTGAGACCGGGCATGACCATTATCGAGCCTACCTCGGGGAATACCGGAATCGGGCTTGCACTGTGCGGTATCCGGAAAGGATACCCGGTTATCATTGTTATGCCTGAAAACATGAGCGAAGAGCGGAAGAAAATCATCAGGGCACTGGGAGCGGAGCTTATTCTGACGCCGCCGGAATTAAGCATTGGAGGAAGCGTGGAGAAAGCCACGGAAATCTATAATAGCAGCGACAAATATTTTATGCCGCAGCAGTTTGAAAATCCGGCAAATCCGGATATTCATTACCGGACAACAGGTCCGGAGATATGGGAACAGATTGGCGGTAAGGTGGACATTTATGTATCGGGAATCGGCAGCGGCGGTACCCTGCAGGGTGTTGGAAAATACCTGCGGGAACAAAATCCTGGATGCAAAATTGTTGCGGTGGAGCCGAAAAATGTTTCTGCTTTACTGGGAGATGAGCCTGGACTTCACCAGATTCAGGGAATTGGTGACGGATTTGTACCGGATGTGTTAGATGTGGATATGATAGATGATATCATAGAGGTAACAGACGAGGATGCAATCGGAACCGCAAGAGAACTGGCCAAGGTGCAGGGACTGCTCTGTGGAACCAGTTCCGGAGCCAATGTGTGGGCAGCGAAGCAGATGGCTGCCAAGTATGGAAAAGACAAGGTGATAGCGACTATTCTGGCGGACAGGGTTGAGCGCTATTTCAGCACAAGTTTAATTTGATAGTGCAGCATGATAAGAATTGCGAAATGCAGTATTGTGTTTTGCAATTCTTTATGAATTTATATAAGTGGAGGCATGGATATGACAAAAATTGATATTATTTCCGGTTTTCTGGGAGCCGGAAAAACAACATTGATTAAAAAGCTGATTGCAGAAGGCTTTCAGGGTGAAAAGCTTGTTTTGATTGAAAACGAGTTTGGTGAAATCGGTATTGACGGAGGCTTTCTAAAGGAGGCGGGAATTCAAATTAATGAAATGAATTCCGGATGTATCTGCTGTTCGTTAGTGGGTGATTTTGGTAAGGCGTTAAAGCAGGTGCTGGATGACTATTCACCGGACCGTATTATCATTGAACCGTCCGGGGTTGGTAAATTATCTGACGTTATGAAGGCAGTTGCGGACATGCATGAAAGCGAGATTGTAATTAATTCTGCTTCAGCTGTGGTGGACGCCCAGAAGTGCAAAATGTATATGAAAAATTTCGGAGAGTTCTTCAATAATCAGATTGAAAATGCCGGAACCATTATTTTAAGCAGAAGCCAAAAGCTGTCAGAGGATAAGCTGGAGGATGTGGTGGCGAGACTTAAGGAGCATAATGACAAGGCAACCATTATTACCACCCCATGGGACGATATTGATGGAAGCCGGATTGTGGCTGCCATGGAAAAGGAAAAATCCCTTGTTGAGGAATTGCTGGAAGAGGCAAGGGTATGTCCGACCTGTGGACATGTACATGAGGACGGAGAGGAGCACCATCATCATCATGGCCACGAGCATGAGCATCATCATGACCATGACCACAAGGAGCATGAGCACCATCATGACCATGAGCATGGACATCATCATGACCATGGCCACGAGGAACATGGTCATCACCATGGAGAGGAATGCTGTCATCATGAGCATCATCATGACGGGGAGTGTGGCTGTGGACATGACCATCATCACCACCATGCGGATGAGGTGTTTACAAGCTGGGGTATGGAGACGCCGCATAAGTATTCTACAGAGGAAATGGAACAGATTCTCAAAAAGCTTGCAGATTCCGAGCATCCGGATTATGGTATCATTTTGCGTGCCAAGGGTATGGTTCCCAATGTGGAGGGCGGCTGGATTTACTTTGACCTGACTCCAGAGGAGTATGAGATAAGAGAGGGACAGCCGGATGTAACCGGTAAGCTCTGTGTGATTGGAAGTGAATTGAAGGAAGCAAAGATTGCAGAATTATTCCATGTATAGTTGATTGCGAAACTCTATTTTTAAAACCGCACGTTGTGTAAAATAAACAATTCAACACAGGGCACGTAGCTATGCATACCTTTCTACTAGGCTCAACTTCGTTTCGCCAAGTATACAGGCATTGCACTACTTGTCGCTCGTAACAGTACATAAGGTGCCAAAACACGGCACCTAAGTACTGACGGCTCCAAAGAACCCTGTTTGTGAAATTGTTTATTTTGCACAACCATGCTTTTAAAAATAGAGAGCTTCGCAATTACCTATTCCATGTATAAGTAGAAAGGAATGACGAGAATGAGAAAACAGGAAAAAGAGATTCCGGTATTTATCTTTATGGGATTTCTGGAATGTGGTAAGACACAGTTTTGCAGTGAAACGCTGATTGACCGTGACTTTACGGAGGGTGAGCCCACTCTTTTAATCGTGACGGAAGAGGGAATTGAGGAATATGATGAGGATGAACTGAAAAAACGGAATATTTCTACTGTATATCTGGAGGAAGCGGACATTAACACGGAAAAGCTTTTAGATTTGCAGGATGCCTACAATCCAAAGCAGGTTCTGATTGAGTATAATGGTATGTGGCAGTTAGACAAGCTCTTTACAATCCGGGTTCCAAAGGGTTGGACTATTGTGCAGGTCATTACCCTGATTGATGCCACCACATTTACTGTATATAACAACAACATGAAATCCCTGATGGCAGAGCATATCCAGAGCGCAGACATGGTGGTGTTCAATCGCTGCCGGGATGATTCCGACATTAATACCATGCGTATGGCGGTAAAGACCATAAACCGCCGTGCCCAGATTGTGTTTGAGAATGTCAACGGACAGGCACAGATTGACAATGGTGAGATAGAGATACCATATGATTTGGATGCAGATATTATTGAGATAGAGGATGAGGATTTTGGAATCTTTTACATTGATGCCTCTGACAATCCGGAGAAATATGTGGATAAGGTTGTTAAATTTAAGGGACAGGTATATTGTCCGCCACAGTATAAGGGAAAGGCATTTGTTCCGGGAAGATTTGCCATGACCTGCTGTGCAGAGGATATCACTTTCTTAGGCTTTAAATGCGTGTCTATGGAGACACCGAATCTAAAAGACAGGCAGTGGGTTACGGTGACCGCCAAGATAAAATGTGAGTTTTATAAGGAATTTGACGGGGAAGGACCTGTGTTATACGCACAAAAAATTGAGAAGGCGGAGAAGGCAGAGGAAGAGGTTGTATATTTCTAATAAGATATCTGATAAGTGATTGCGAAAGGAGAAATGGATATGGCATTTAATGATTTTTTGGAAAAGGTAAAAGAGACATCCTCCAATGCGATGGATAAGGCAAAGGATACCACAAAGAGACTGGCGACAGTAAATGATTTAAAGAGTAAGATTCGCGGTTACAACAACGATAAAAACAAGCTGTTTACCCAGATGGGAATGGATATTTACATTGCAAAGAAGCAGGGAGAAAATATTGATGAGGCATTGAACGAATTTGTCTCACAGATTGACACAATAAATGTCCGGATTAAGAATCTGCAGGAAAAGCTGGCATTGCTGGAGGCGGAGGAGTAGTATTTAGTTGTTGACAAAGCAACATTTTTTCAATATAATTTGTTATAACATTTCTTGTAAATAATAGACTCATATTTGATATGAGTCTATTATTTAGTAAGTATTGTTAATTAATAATAAGTAGAATATTATGACTGCGTAGAATGTGGAAAGAAGGGTATTATGGCTACAGGAATAATTGGAACAGGTAGTTTTCTGCCGCCAACCATTATTGATAATAATGAGCTGGCAAAAATGGTAAAGACAAATGATGAATGGATAAGAGAGCACACAGGGATTGTGGAACGGCATATAGCCACAGATGAGACCACATCTTATATGGCGACAGAGGCTGCACTTCTGGCAATTGAGAATGCGGGAATTGCTCCGAAGGAGCTTGACCTGATTATAGTGGCAACTTTGTCAGCGGAGCGGGCAACGCCAAGCATGTCGTGTATTGTGCAGGATAAGATTGGGGCAGTGAACGCCACCTGTTTTGATATAAATGCTGCCTGCTCAGGCTTTGTATATGCATTGCAGACAGCGGATGCGTATATTAAGGCGGGACTGGCAAAGATGGTTTTGATTGTCGGTTCAGAAACTCTTTCCAAAATGGTAGACTGGAAGGACCGTTCTACCTGCATTTTATTTGCGGATGGTGCCGGGGCTGCCATTGTGTCGGAAAAAGAACAGGGAATATTGAGCAGTGTGACCCACAGTGACGGTTCTAAAGGTATGTCCCTGAAATGCAAGGAGCGTTCTACGAGAAACTTTTTAAATAAGAAAAAAGAAGATAAGCATTATATTCAGATGATTGGACCGGATATTTTTAAGTTTGCAGTGCGGAAGGTTCCGGCATGTATAGATTTACTGTTGGAGAGAGCGGGGGTTACAAGGGAGGATGTTGATTACTATGTGCTTCATCAGGCAAATGCCAGAATTGTGGCATCGGTCTCTAAAAAGATGGAAATTCCAATGGAGAAATTTCCAATGAATATAGAGCATTGTGGAAATACCTCCAGTGCATCTATTCCGATTCTTTTAGATGAAATGAACCGTAAGGGTATGTTAAAGCCAGGGGATAAGGTTGTGCTTTGCGGCTTTGGAGGAGGGCTTACCTGGGGCGCCCAGCTGCTGGAATGGTGCATGCCTGCACCGGAGATTAACACAGAAACGGAAGAGACAGAAGACAACGGTACGGTTGAATAATCAAAGAGGATATGGAGGATAAAGAAAGATGGGTAAAGTTGCATTTATGTTTCCGGGACAGGGAGCACAATATGTGGGAATGGGAAAAGAATTTTATGACAATAACGATAAGAGCAGGGCTGTATTTGAAACGGCATCAAAGGCTGTAGGACTGGATATTGAGGCTCTTTGCTTTGAGGAGAATACAGACATTAATATTACGGAATATACGCAGATTGCCATGCTGACTGCTGAGGCTGCCATGCTGCAGGCGGTGCTTGACCTGGGTGTAAAACCGGATGTAACCGGTGGACTGTCCCTTGGGGAGTATGCTGCTTTAGTGGCTTCCGGGGTAATGGATTTTGAGGATTGTGCCCGGGTGGTAAGAAAGCGCGGCATTTATATGCAGGATGAGGTACCGGCAGGGCAGGGAGGAATGGCTGCCATTATTGCCATGGACGCAGATAAGATTACAGAGGTACTTGAAAAGGTTGATGGTATTGTAGGAATCGCGAATTATAACTGTCCGGGACAGATTGCTATTTCCGGGGAAAAGGCTGCTGTGGAGCAGGCCTGTGAGTTATTGAAGGAGGCAGGTGCGAAGCGCTGCATTCCGTTGAATGTCAGTGGCCCATTTCATTCTCCGATGCTGAAGGGCGCAGGAGAGAAGCTTGCAAAGGAACTGGAAAATGTAGAGATTCATGATATTGTAATTCCTTATGTCACAAATGTAACCGGAGATTTTGTGACAGATAAAGCTGTCGTAAAGGAGCTTCTGGCAGCACAGGTTTCCAATTCCGTAAAATGGATTCAGTGTGTGGAGGCAATGTTAGAGGACGGAGTAGATACTTTTATTGAGATAGGACCTGGCAGGACATTATCCTCCTTTGTGAAGAAGATTAACAAAGAGGTAACCATCGTAAATGTGGATAAATACGAGGATTTGAACAAGGTCAGTGAAGTATTGGGAATATAAGGAGGAGCTATGTTAACAGGTAAAGTTGCGTTGGTAACAGGAGCAAGCAGGGGAATTGGACGTCAGACTGCCATTACTTTGGCATCCTATGGAGCCACAGTGATTGTAAATTATAACGGCAGCAGGGAAAAGGCAGAGGAAGTAGCTGCACAGATAAAGGAAAATGGAGGAAATGCAGCCATTTATGGGTGCAATGTTTCAGACTATTCAGCTGTAGAAGCAATGATGAAGGAGCTGGTTAAGGAATATGGCAGAATTGATATACTGGTAAATAATGCAGGGATTACAAAGGATGGTCTGCTGATGAAAATGTCAGAGGAAGACTATGATGCAGTACTGGATATCAATTTGAAGGGAACCTTTAACTGTATTAAGCATATTTCCCGGCAGATGTTAAAGCAGAAGGGTGGAAGGATTATCAATCTTTCCAGTGTAGTGGGTGTTTATGGAAACGCAGGTCAGGTAAACTATTCCGCATCCAAGGCGGGAGTGATTGGAATCACCAAGTCAGTGGCGAAGGAGCTGGGCTCCCGTGGAATTACAGTTAATGCAGTGGCGCCGGGCTTTATCATTACAGAGATGACGGATGCAATGCCGGAGGACGCCAAAAAACAGGTGTCTGACCGTATTGCCATGAAGAGGCTGGGCGGAGTGGCAGATGTGGCAGAGACTGTGGCATTTCTGGCTTCGGATAAGGCAGCTTATATTACGGGACAGGTTATCTGTGTTGACGGTGGTATGAGCATTTAATGACGTAAAATAAATATGGCAGCTATCCTGCATTGGGAGGATAGAAAAAAGAGATGACAAAAAGGAGAGTAGCATGAGAAGAGTTGTTGTTACAGGTATGGGTGCAATTACCCCGATAGGTTTAAGTGTTGATGAATTTTGGAACAGCGTGAAAGCCAGCAGGGTTGGCATTGAACCCATTACAAAGTTTGATGCGTCTGAATTCAAGGTAAAAATTGCAGCAGAGGTAAAGGACTTTGCTGGCAAGGATTATATGGAGCCAAAGACTGCAAAGAGAATGGAGCTGTTTTCACAGTATGCAGTTGCAGCTGCAAAGGAGGCGCTGGAGCAGTCCGGTATTGACTTGGAAAAGGAGAACCCTTACCGTGTGGGTACTGCCGTGGGTTCCGGAACAGGAAGCTTACAGGCAATTGAGCGGAATGAAAAGCGGTTGGCGGAAAAAGGACCAAACCGCATTGAGCCGTTGCTGGTGCCTATGATGATATCCAATATGGCTTGTGGAAATGTGTCAATCTATTTTGGTCTGAAGGGAAAATCCATCAATGTGGTTACAGCCTGCGCAACAGGTACTCACAATATCGGTGAGGCATTCCGGGCTATTCAATACGGAGATGCGGATGTGATGGTGGCAGGTGGTACAGAGGCATGTGTAACACCAATTGGAATTGGTGGATTTGCTGCCCTTACCGCTCTTAATACAACAGAGGACTGCAGCAGAGCTTCCATTCCGTTTGATAAGGACAGAGCAGGCTTTGTTCTCGGTGAAGGTGCCGGTGTGGTGGTACTGGAGGAATTGGAGCATGCGAAGGCGAGAGGAGCTCACATACTGGCTGAGTTAGTCGGATACGGTGCCACATCTGATGCATATCATATTACTTCACCGGCGGAAGACGGTATGGGAGCTGCAAATGCCATGATTTATGCCATGCAGGATGCCGGAGTTTCACCTTCTGAGGTGGATTATATTAATGCACACGGAACATCAACCCATCACAATGATTTATTTGAGACGAGAGCCATAAAAATTGCCATGGGAGATGCCCAGAAGGATGTGCTGGTAAGTTCCACCAAATCCATGGTGGGACATCTGCTGGGTGCTGCCGGCGGTATTGAGTTTATCACCTGTGTGAAATCCATTGAAGATGGATATATTCATGAAAATGTAGGTCTTCGGGAGGTAGAGGATACAGAAGAGTTTTCTCTTAACTATGTGAAGGACAGGGGAATTTCAAAGGATGTAAATGTCTGTATGTCCAATTCTCTTGGATTTGGCGGACACAATGCGACACTGGTAGTGAAAAAATATGAGGATTGATGATATGGAATTAGATATTAAACAGATTATGGAAATTATCCCCCACAGACAGCCGTTTCTTCTGATTGACCGGGTGACGGAGCTTGTGCCGGGTA
>JAXVOW010000252.1:0-15373 GCA_037301995.1 bacterium
GATAAGAGAAAGACCTGCTATGGAAAGACAGAGTACAAAGCAAATTATGCAGCTGATATTGCAGAGGCAGAGAACAGGGGAGATGAGGCGGTATTAGAGAGGATATCCGGAGATAAAAAATTTATTTTTGAAAACTGTTTTTACAGATACCGGAATTATCTACTGTTTTATACCAATGTTACACCGGAAACAGTGGACCGGTATGAAAATACATATAACCGGTATTTTCCCGGCTCCATATTAAATACAATGGATGTCCGGAAAATGGATAGCACAGCCATATCTAATTTTATGATTACCATACTGAAAAAATATGAGAAACTTACGAACAGAGAGTGGCAAAGAATTAAGCATATTGTAAAATCCACCATTGGATTTATCTTTGATGAGGAATTAGAGGATTTGCCGACAGATGAAATTCCCGTTATAGACTGGGAAAAAATCAAAAGGAAGGCATCCTCACAGGGAAGGATTTATAAGCCGGTTCGCAGGCAGTATGCAGTATCGGCACCGGAAAAACAAATATTGCAGGATAAAATAATAAATGAAAATGTTTATCCGGAGAAATTTGCACATGTGCTGATGCTGTTAATTAATTTTAGCCTGGGACTAAGGATAGGGGAACTGGCAGCACTGAAGGTTGATGATATTGATATGGTACATCATGTTGTTTATGTCAATAAAAGCTGTAAGTGTTATAAAAAAAGAGATGAGTTTGGAAATGCAGTTGGCGGATATATTCACACAGTTGGTGTGACAAAAACACCTAAGGGTAAACGGATGATTCCCATGTCTTATAATGCTCAAAAATTATTTTCCATATTATTGCAGTATAGAAGAGAAAAGGGATATAAATCCCAATATCTTGCGTATGATGGAGAGGATGCCAGGGCAAGAGTCAAATCCATGTCAAGAATTTTGAAAAGATTGTGCGAAAAAACAGATATCGATGATTTTACTTCGCATATAATAAGGAAGTCATTTGCAACAGCTTTAAGCTGTTGTCCGGATATTGATATAGCAACCATTTCAGAATATCTGGGACATGCCCAGGTCTCTACCACAGTAAATAATTATTTGATTCCTGCCAGGGAAACCCTGGAGGATAGAATAGAAAAACTGTCAAAAATGGTATGAAATTGACAGCAGGTATAGGATATCAAACGCTGAACCTGTTGATTTTAGAGGTTTCCAAGAAGATGCCAGACGGGTTCGATTCCCGTCGCTAGCTTTTACTTTGAGTTGGAACTTGGGAGGGGAAATATCCCCCGGTCAATATAAACCAGTATTTTACAGATGTTCAAAAAACAATTCAAATGAAAGATGTTAGTTTTTGTCAAAATATAAAAAGCTGTTTAAGAGCAGAGGACAAAAGAAAACAGTCAAGATAGAGAAATAGAATAATAACAGAAAGAAATCCCCGACTGGAATATCAGCCGGGGATTCCTTTCTTAAAGCCTCAATTACTTTGAACCAGGACCTGGCAGAGGCTTGAAGAAATCCTCTGGAGGCACATTCAATGTTCTGCAGATGTTGAAGAACAGCTCAAAGGAAAAGCGCTGGTTCATGCCTGCAGCCTCAATGCGACCCAAGTAACTCCGGGAAACATTAAGCTTTTTGGACAGCTTAAGCTGTGTCAGCCCAGCCTGCTTGCGGTAGTAGGCGACATGCCTTCCCAAGTCCACAAAATTGTCGCAGTTTTCAAAAATAGTCAGGTACTTTTGTTCTTTGGATTGCATAGGAGTCCCTCCTTTGTAAAAAAATATTTATGTATTTAAATTCTAATATAACGGAGACTGTAAATACACAATTGTTAAGTAAAAATGAACAAAAAATAAATGAGATAGGTAAAGATATTTGAAAATAATAAGGATATGCATATAAGTATATGTCCTTTTTATATAGATGCAGGGCAGTAAAATACTGTTCTTTTTTTTATGCCGGAAACGGCAGGAAAAGGAGGCATACCGTCCGTAAGGATGATACAAGGATTAAAAAGAAAAAAGAGGAAAAGAAATGAAACTGAGATGGAAAAAGATAACGGCGGTTATGTTTGTAATAATTATGGTTTTAAGTATGGTTTCCGATACGGCAGCGATTCCTATTCCTTCAAGCTGTCAATTGTATACGGTAGCAGGTTAAGAACTGCGCCAGATAGAAAAAAATTAAAATAACAAAAAACAATAAACTAGTTAATAAAAAGAGGGGCTTCAACAGTGAACTCCGCATATTGATAGAAGGCTTAAAGGCAGGGAAGACAGTGTGAATGAGTATTGATAAATAAGTGGATGTTTGCTAGAATATATTTATGAGCAATCGTGTACAAGGTGGATAGCCTCCAGACTTACATAAGAGGGGAGGTGGTGCGGATGGAAATGTTTTCATTTCAAGATATAATCTTGTTTGCAACATTTTTAATTACACTGCTTGCCTATATAGATAGGAACAACAAGCGAAAATAAATAAGCCTACCTTTGTACTTGGCCGTGAAAGGTAGGCTTATAACTTACTTATGAGGCTAACCACTTTGTGGGCGGTTGCTCTTTTATGTATTGATTATATCATTTTGGAAGTCAGAAATCAATATGGAGCTCAAGAAAATTGAATATGCTAACAATACATGTAACAGAAAGGAATCCCTGGCTGATATTCCAGCCGAGGATTCTCAGCTTAAAGCTTCAATTACTTTGAACCAGGACCTGGGAGAGGCTTGAAGAAATACTCCGGCGGCACATCCGGTGTCCTGCAGATGTTGAAGAACAGCTCAAAGGAAAAGCGCTGGTTCATGCCTGCAGCTTCGATGCGGCCAAGGTAGCTTCGGGAGACATTGACTTTTTCGGACAGTTTAAGCTGTGTCAGACCGGCACGCTTACGGTAGTAGGCGATATGCCGGCCTAAGGCGACAAAATTGTCGCAGTTTTCAAAGATAGTCAGGTACTTTTGTTCTTTGGATTTCATATGAATTTCTCCTTTGTGATAATTGTTTTGAACCAGCATCCGGCAGAGGTAGAAAAAAGTATCTTGGCTCTACATTCAGGATTCTGCAGATGCTGAAAAGCAATTCAAAAGAAAAATGCTGGTTTCGGTTGATGCTTTCAATGCGGCTTAAGTAAGAGCGGCTGATTTTTAGCTTGTCAGCCAGCCGCTGTTGTGTCATTCCGGCTTTTTTGCGGTAGTAAGCGACGTGCAGACCTAAGTCCACAAAGTTATCGCAGTTTTCAAAGACATCAATGTACTTTTGTTTTTTGGATTTCATAAAAATCCCTCCTTCGTAAAATGTATTATTGTGTTAAAATAAGGTTTAGTTTTTTAGGACATAAAGATACCTCCTTTGTAAAAATATTTATGTATTTAAATTCTAATATATTAGGAACTGTTAATACACAATTGTTAACTAAAAATGAACAAAAAATAAATGAGATAAGCAAAGATATTTGAAAACAACAAGGAACTGTATATAAGTGCATGTCCTTTTTACATAGATGCAGAGCAGTAAAACACTGTTCTTTTTTTATGCCGGAAACGGCAGGGAAAGGAGGCATGCCATCCGTAAGGATGGTAAAAGAATTAAAAAAGAAAAAAGGAGAAAAGAAATGAAATAGAAATGGAAAAAGATAACTGCGGTTATGCTTGTAATTATTATGATTTTAGGGATGGTTTTCTATACGGTAGTGATTCCTGTAACTCCAAGTTGTCAATCGCATACGGTAACAGGTTAAGAACTGCGACAGATAAAAAAGTAAAAATTAAAATAACGAAAAATCAATGAAAATAGCTAAAAGCTATTCCTATGCTGGTTATGGATTTGACCTGTATCACCCGGAAAATAATAAGCCAATACAATGGGATAAGATGACTGTGGGACAGAAGGGCGAAGCTTTCCGTCAGTTTAAAGGCGGACAGCAGTATCAATACTACAATAGAGTTTGAAATAAAGGATAAACCGGTGAAAAAGGAAGTAAAGTAACGGTATCTGGCAATACCTATAAAGTGACCAGTACCAAAAGCAAGACTGTAAGCTTTTATAAAGGTAAAGCAGATGTAAAAAAACATCTATTCCGAATACAGTCAAGATACAGGGAAAAACCTATAAGGTTACCTCAGTCGCAGCTAATGCGTTTAAGAACAATAAGAAGCTAGCCAGCATAACGGTTGGTGCCAATGTAACAACGATAGGCAGAAGGGCGTTTTATGGCTGTAAGAACCTGAAAGAGATAACCGTGAAATCCACAAAGCTGAAGTCGGTCGGTAAGAATGCCTTAAAGGGAATCCATAAGAAAGCGGTAGTCAAGGTTCCAAAGAGTAAGCTGGCAAAGTATAAAAAGCTGTTTAAGAGCAGAGGACAGAAGAAAACAGTCAAGATAAAAAAATAGTATATATACAGAAAAGAATCCCCGGCTGAAATATCAGACGGGGATTCTCAGCTTAAGGCTTCAATTACTTTGAACCGCAGCCTGGCAGAGGCTTAAAGAAATACTCCGGCGGTACATCCAGTGTCCTGCAGATGCCGAAGAACAGTTCAAAGGAAAAGCGCTGGTTCATGCCTGCAGCCTCAATGCGACCCAGGTAACTCCGGGAAACATCAAGCTTTTTGGACAGCTTAAGCTGCGTCAGTCCAGCCTGCTTGCGGTAGTAGGCGATGTGCCGGCCTAAGGCCACAAAATTGTCGCAGTTTTCAAAAATAGTCAGGTATTTTTGTTCTTTGGATTTCATAGAAATCCCTCCTTTGTGATAATAGTTTTATTGTTTGGAACCAGTATCCGGCAGAGGTATGAAAAAGTATCTTGGCTCCACGTCCAGAATTCTGCAGATACTGAAAAGCAGCTCAAAAGAAAAATGCTGGTTCTGGTTGATGCTTTCGATGCGGCATAGAAAAGTCCGGTCAATATGAAGCTTGTCAGCCAGGCGCTGCTGTGTCATGCCGGCTTTTTTGCGGTAGTAAGCGACATGCAGACCTAAGTCCACAAAGTTATCGCAGTTTTCGAAGACATCAATGTACTTTTGTTTTTTGGATTTCATAAAAATCGCTCCTTTGTAAAATGTATTATTGTGTTGAAATAAGGTTTAGTTTTTAGGACATAAAGGTACCTCTTTTATAAAAATATTTATGTATTTAAATTCTAATATAACGGGAACTGTAAATACACAATTGTTACCTAAAAGGGAACAAAAAATAAGGGAAATAGGTAAAGGTATTTGAAAACAAAAAGGATATGCACATAAGTGCATATCCTTTTTATATAGATTCAGGGCAGTAAAACACTGCTCTTTTTTTATGCCGGAAACGGCAAGGAAAGGAGGCATGCCATCCGTAAGGATGGTACAAGGATTAAAAAAGAAAAAAAGAGAAAAGAAATGAAATAGAAATGGAAGAAGATAACTGCGGTTATGCTTGTAATTACTATGATTTTAGGGATGATTCCCGATACGGCAGATACAGAGCCGGAGGAAGAGCAGGCGCAGTTCCGAACAGTAGAGAGATACACCCTGTACGGATTACGGACTGGTACAGCAGGTCATATGGAACACAGGCAGCTCGGATTTATCTACCTATATCAAGCATGCGTGGAGACTTGCAGATAATAACAGCAGCCGTTTACCGGGTTCATCCAGCTATGACAGCAAGTTAAAGGCAGTAACCGGCGTTACAAGTACAGCCGGAAGAAAGAAGGCTGCAGAAGCCCTGAGGGCACAGAAGGTTTCTAATGCGGACGGTGTTATAAGACGGGTTCGATTCCTGTCGCCAGTTTTTAATAAAATAAGCGTTAGACCTTGAAAACAAAGGGCTGACGCTTGTTTTTTATGCTTATTTAGCAGACTGCAAATATAGGCGTTTCACCTTTTCGCGGATTCTTTGAATAGCATTGTCAATGGATTTTGTTGATTTGCCCAGCAAAGCAGCAATTTCAGAATATGGCATCCCCTCTAAATACAAGGGCAGAACCTCTTTTTCCAGCTTACTTAAATGTTCTTTCAAGAGATTTTCAATGTGTATGGTGCTTTCCCGGTCTAATACAATATGCTCCGGATTGGAATCATTACCGGCTTCTAAGTTGTCAATCAGCTTGGTATCCTCTGTATTTGCCTTGCTGTAAAAGGAAATATAGGTATTAAGCGGGGAGTGCTTCTTGCGTTTGGAAGCCTTGATTGCACTGTAAATCTGTCTGTCAATGCAGAGCTTTGCAAAGGTATAAAAGGAGGCAGAATTATCAGGCTGGTAGTTTTGAATTGCCTTAAACAAGCCAATCATACCCTCCTGGGATAAGTCTTCCGTATCCGCACCGATAAGATAAAGGGTGCGGATGGATTTCTTTACAAGAGGAGAGTATTTTTTTAACAAATATTCAGTTGCATCCTTATTCCCTTTCTGGATGAGAAGTATGAGTTCTTCGTCTGTATTTTCTTTATAATCCATTATAATCTCCATGCTTTATAAATGACAGTGCTTATCTGGTAACGGTATAAAAAATATTTATTCGGCCGGCTGGGCTTCTATGTTATCTTCAACAGGAGGCTCCGTAGTGGCTTCCGTAGTAGCCTGGGTAGTACTTTCCGTAGTGGCTTCTGTGGTTGCCTGGGTAGTGCTTTCTGTAGTGCTCTCTGTTGTTTTCTTAGCTTCCGTAGTGGCCTGGGTTGTTTTTTTGTCACTATTTACCTTATCCGTGATTTTACCAATATTATCCTCCAGATTTTTTTTCTGGTCATCGGAGGAATCGTCATTTGAACCTCTGGAAGAATCAGAGTTTGAGGTGGCATCATTGTTCTGTTCATTTATTTCTGTTGTAATGTCTTTCTTATTCTTTTTGTTGTCTGAATCGCCGCCAACATGATTTACAATGTAAGTAATCACACCTAAGAACAGGCAGGCAATTACAATTACAATTAAAATCAGCAGAATGGTTTTAAGCATATCCCGGTTAGGAGTGTTTTTTAATTCTTTCTGCGAGGCATTCTGTTTTTCTCTTGCCAGTTCAGCCCGGGATTTGGCAGCGGCTGCTTTCCTTTCTTCCTTTAACCGGAGTTTCTGCTCCTCTTTTTCAAATTCCTCGTCATATTCATTTAAGTCAAAATCAATAATATCAAATTCTTCTTGATTCGATTGGTTTGAGTTTTTTGCCATAATAATATATAACTATTGCGTAAAAATAGTATTTTCCTTTCTTGTAGAATTCTGATTTTTCTCATCATACAACAAAAATGCGGAATAATCAAATATTGTATTGAAATCATCACATAAAATTCACAGGAAAATTGACGGAAAAGCATAAATATGATAAAGTAGTACTAATTGTGGAATGTTGGTGAAAACATTTCCAGACAGACTTAAAATGATACAAAAGGAGTTAGTGTAATGGAAGGTGAAGTAGTATCAAAGAATTTTATTGAACAGATTATTGATAAAGATTTAGAAGATGGCACATATAAGAAGATTGTAACCCGGTTCCCACCGGAGCCAAATGGATATCTGCATATTGGACATGCCAAGTCCATTATTCTAAATTCCGGGCTTGCGAAAAAGTATAATGGTACCTTTAATTTGAGATTTGATGACACAAATCCAATGAAAGAAAAGTCAGAATATGTGGAGTCTATTTTGGAAGATGTAAGATGGCTGGGCGCAGATTTTGGAGATAAGATATATTATGCTTCTGATTATTTCGATGCGATGTATGAAGGCGCTGTTAAACTGATTAAAAAGGACAAGGCATTTGTCTGTGATTTGTCTGCGGAAGAGATTCGTGAATATCGTGGTACGTTAAAGGAGCCTGGTAAGGAAAGTCCATACCGGAACCGAAGCATTGAAGAGAATCTCGATTTGTTTGAGCGCATGAAAAACGGGGAATTTCCGGACGGTTCAAAGGTTCTCCGGGCTAAGATAGATATGGCATCACCGAATATCAATATGCGTGACCCTGTTATTTACCGTATTGCAAGGATGACACATCACAACACCGGGGATAAATGGTGTATTTATCCGATGTATGATTTCGCCCATCCAATTGAGGATGCAGTTGAAGGCGTGACACACTCCATTTGTACCTTGGAATTTGAGGACCACAGACCTTTATATGACTGGGTGGTCAAAGAGCTGGAATTTGAATATCCGCCAAAACAGATAGAATTTGCAAAGCTCTATCTGCAGAATGTAATTACTGGAAAGAGGTATATTAAGAAGCTGGTAGAAGATGGTGTAGTGGATGGCTGGGATGACCCACGTCTGGTGTCCATCAGTGCGCTCCGGCGGAAAGGGGTTACCCCTGAGGCTATCCGGATGTTTATGGATTTGTCTGGCGTGTCCAAGGCAAATTCCGTTTCGGATATGGCGATGTTGGAGTATTGCATCCGGGAAGATTTGAAAATGAAAGCAAAGCGCATGATGGCTGTGCTTGACCCGATTAAATTAGTGATTGACAACTATCCGGAGGGTAAGTCTGAATTTTTGGAGGTTGAAAATAATCAGGAGAATGAAGAGCTGGGAACCAGACAGGTTTCATTCAGCCGGGAATTATATATTGAGCGGGGCGATTTCATGGAGGTTCCGCCGAAGAAATATTTCCGTCTGTTTCCGGGCAACGAGGTAAGGCTTAAAAATGCTTATTTTGTTACATGTACGGATTTTGTCAAGGATGAAAAGGGCAATGTAACGGAAGTGCATTGTACTTATGACCCGGCTACAAGGTCCGGTTCCGGTTTTGAGGGACGTAAGGTGAAGGGAACCATCCATTGGGTGGATGCGGCAACGGCAGTAGATGCCACCGTCAGACTATATGAGAATTTAATTAAAGAAGGGGACGAGGTGCTGAAGGAGGACTATTCTAACCTGAATCCGGAATCTCTGGTGGAAATGCAGCATTGCAAGCTGGAAGCTGCTTTTGAGGGAACAGAGCCGGGAGAGCGTTTCCAGTTCCTGCGAAATGGATTTTTCTGTACAGACTCGAAGGATTCAACGAAGAAGCATTTGGTATTTAACCGTATTGTTTCTTTGAAGAGTTCTTATCGACCAAAATAGGGGGTTTTATTTCATATGGGAATATTTTCAGGATTAGAATCATTTGGATTCAAAAATACAGATATGCAGGTTTATGAGAAAGCAGAGAACCGGGAAGCATCGGAGTCTTCAGAAGCGCAAAAGCATGAGGAGAAGGAAACTGTTGTAAGAGAACAGGATATATTGTTTCCCAAAACATATCATTGTCCTGTATGCGATAAGGCTTTTAAAACACTGGCGGTACGGGCAGGAAAGCTTCGGAGCGTTGGACAGGACGAGGATTTAAGACCAGTGTACAGAGAGATGGACCCGATAAAGTATGATGCAATAGTGTGCCCATACTGTGGTTATGGGGCGTTGTCCAGATATTTTGACCGTGTGATGCCAGTTCAGAGGAAAAAGCTTTGTGCTGAAATAAAGGAGAATTTTAAAGGTATCAACGTGAGTACAGATATGTTTTCTTATGACGAGGCAATTATGCGGTACAAAATGGTACTGTTATGCGATGTTGTTGCGGGTGTAAAGAATAGCCGGAAGGCATATACATGCTTAAAGCTTGCATGGGTAATCCGAGGCAAAAGAGAAAAGGAAGAGCTTAAGCTGGAGCCTGCTGAAAATGAGAAATTACTTGCAGAGGAAATGGAATGTATTCAGAATGCCTATGACGGGTATGTAATGGCTTTTTCAACAGAAGATTTTCCGATAAGTGGGATGGATGAGATTACAGTGACCTATTTAACGGCTGAGCTTGCGTTTCGATTAGGGAAATACAGAGAATCATTGAAGCTGCTTTCAAGAATTTTAGGAAATAATAACGTCTCATCCAGGATAAAGGAAAAAGCAGTGGATTTAAAAGAAAAAATACGGGCTCAGGTTCAGAATGAGAAATAAGAACTGGTTAGGGGTGTTATAGTTGATGAAAGAATTGCAAAAGAATCAGAGATACATATATGTTCTGCTTAGTCGGACGCATACAGTTCCAGCCAGATTGATTCGGCTTTTTACTGGAGAGCCATACTCCCATACTTCGATTGCGCTGGACATTGAATTGCGGGAAATGTATAGCTTTGCCAGAAAACGTGTATATAATCCATTTGACTGTGGTTTTATAAATGAGGATATAGAGAGTGGTGTGTTTGGAATGGATAAAAGCATCTGCTGCAGTGTTTATGCAGTTCCGGTTACGGAAGAACAGTATCGCCATGTCAAGCAGGAAATTGATGTCTTTGTTAAAAACCGGGAGGAATACAAATATAATTATACAGGCTTAGTGAGTATTATGTTTGGCAGAAATACTGAGGATGGGAAGCATTTTTTCTGTTCACAGTTTGTATCCCATATATTTTACAAGAGCGGAATCCGGTTATTTTCCAAAGAAGAAGGGCTCATCAAGCCATATGATTTTCATGTACAGTTGAAGGATAAACGGATTTACAAAGGAAAGCTTTCAGAATATCGGAATTATCTAAAAGGACAGTATTCACAAATGTTGTATTTTAATCATGGAGATTTTCCACAGGCGATTTAAATGTCAAATGTATCTATACATTCCGCAATGGAGGAAATAAAAAGGACTGCTGTGATATATGGAAATTACAGCAGTCTTTTTGTTGTCAAGCATATGAGAAAATGGTCCGGCGGACCATTTTTGAGTTTTGTAAGCATCGGTGTAATATAAAGAAGCAGCTTTTATGGGTTATTCATTTGCATCAGGAGTAATACTGCTATGGGTTTTTATAACAGCTCTTGGGAGCGCATCTTTGGAATTTTTCCATGGCTCGTTCTGATAGCGGTAGTCAAATTTGTTGATAAACCATTCAATATCTTCCTGCATCCGTTCCATATTGGAAAAATAAGCCTGGTTAATATCCGATAGAAAAGAATTAAGCTGCTCCTTTGAGAGAAAATCAGTTGCCCGGTCAAATAAAAGGGCGTAATGGTAAGTACAGAAGCCCTTTGAATTTTTTATTTTCTCTGAAAAGGAAGCATCCTTTTTGTATAGGTGGAAAATAGTATCTATGTACCGTTCAAAAGTGTTATTTATCCGGCTGCATATAAAGCAGCTTTTTTCTAAATTTGAGACATATGAGCCAAGTCCGGTTAACTCACTTTTCTTCTTTAAAATAGACTTACCAGTGGAAACATTTTCTTTGGATAATTTTTGTAAATCTTTGGTTACCTTTGACATGTGGGTGCTTAAAATCAGTGCCAGTCCTAAACGGTTTTTTTGTTGATATAAATCCTGTATATGTTTTTCGCAAAAACCGGTTTCATCGGTCATGGCGCGGTTGTCGTCTTCCATGTAGCTGGGACCTAACGTGTATTCAATAGCGTTTTGCTCCAGTTCTTTTTTCATTTTACACAGAGGACATTCACATCCGCTTTGAAATGCATCATTTACAGGAATGGTGTACAATTGTTCTTTCATATAGTTCTCCTTTCAAGTTCTTGCGTGTATTAGGCAATTGCGAAACTCTGTTCTCGTTACCGACCGTTGTGCAATATATACAATATCAACGCTGGGCACGCTTTTGCTGCACTTTATTATACAGGAAACGGGAAAAAGTGGCAATTGGAGAAAGTCAGGTTCTAACATTTTGAAGGTGTGCATAGAATAATAAGGAATGCATATTTTATGGAGCAATAATGTTGAAAAATACAGGCGTAAATAGGATTTAACAGATTCGTCACAATTATTTTTAAAATAGGGGTTGATTTTTTGGTAAAAATGGGTAAAATAAGAAATATGTTAGCACTCAAATTGAGTGAGTGCTAACGATAAGGAAAAAGTAACAGCCGGTTGCAGGGCTGAATAAAAGGAGGACATTAATATGAAGTTAAAACCATTAGGTGACAGAGTTGTATTAAAGGAATGCGTAGCAGAAGAGACTACCAAGTCAGGTATTGTTTTACCTACCGCATCCCAGGAAAAACCACAGTATGCAGAGGTGGTAGCTGTTGGTCCGGGAACTGTAGTAGACGGTGAGAAGATTGAAATGCAGGTTAAGGTTGGAGATAAGGTTATTTACTCCAGATATGCGGGTAATGATGTGGAATTAGACGGAGATAAGTTCATTATTGTGAAACAGAATGATATCCACGCAGTTGTTGAGGCATAAGTAATTATAACAAGATGTATAAAGAATAACAAATAAATGGAGGTTTTTAGATATGGCAAAAGAGATTAAATATGGCGTAGACGCCCGTAAGGCATTAGAGTCTGGTGTAAACCAGCTGGCAGACACAGTAAGAGTGACATTGGGACCAAAAGGAAGAAACGTTGTTCTGGCAAAATCATATGGTGCTCCATTGATTACCAATGACGGTGTTACCATTGCAAAGGATATTGAATTGGAGGATGCATTCGAGAATATGGGTGCACAGATTGTAAAAGAGGTTGCTACTAAGACAAATGATGTAGCTGGTGATGGTACAACAACAGCTACCGTGCTTGCACAGGCAATGATTAATGCAGGTATGAAAAACCTGGCAGCAGGTGCCAACCCAATCATTTTGAGAAAGGGTATGAAGAAGGCTTGTGATGTGGCAGTGGACGCTATCACAGATATGAGCGAATCCATCAATGGCAAGGAGCAGATTGCAAGAGTAGCATCTATTTCAGCCGGTGATGAGAACGTGGGAACCATGGTTGCAGATGCAATGGAAAAGGTTTCCAATAATGGAGTTATTACCATCGAAGAGTCCAAGACCATGAAGACAGAGCTTGATTTAGTAGAGGGTATGCAGTTTGACCGTGGATACATTTCTGCTTATATGTCAACCGATATGGAGAAAATGGTGGCAGAGCTTGATAATCCATATATTTTAATTACAGATAAGAAAATTTCCAACATCCAGGATATTTTGCCGATTCTGGAGCAGATTGTTCAGGGTGGTCAGAAGCTATTGATTATTGCTGAGGATATTGAAGGCGAGGCATTAACGACCTTAATTCTTAACAAGCTTCGTGGAACATTCCAGGTAGTTGGTGTAAAGGCTCCTGGCTATGGTGACAGAAGAAAGGCCATGCTTGAGGATATTGCTATTCTCACAGGCGGTAAGGTTATTACAGATGAACTGGGACTGGATTTGAAGGAGACTACATTAGATGACCTTGGACGTGCAAAGAGTGTCAGAGTAGAGAAGGAGAACACTATTATTGTAGATGGTGCCGGAGCAGCTGATGCAATTGAAGGAAGAGTAAATCTGATTAAAGCCCAGATTGAGGAGACAACATCTGAGTTTGATAAAGAGAAATTACAGGAGAGACTTGCCAAGTTAGCAGGCGGTGTTGCAGTTGTACGCGTAGGCGCTGCTACTGAGACAGAGATGAAGGAAGCAAAGCTCCGTATGGAGGATGCTTTGGCAGCAACCAGAGCCGCAGTGGAAGAAGGTATTATTGCAGGTGGTGGTTCTGCTTACATCCACGCAAGCAAAGAGGTTGCCAAGCTTACAGAGAGCTTATCAGGAGATGAGAAGACTGGTGCAGAGATTATCTTAAAGGCATTAGAGGCTCCTTTATTCCACATTGCAGGCAATGCAGGTCTGGAAGGTGCAGTTATTATTAATAATGTAAGAGAGACAGAGCCGGGTGTTGGTTTTGATGCATTAAATGAAACGTATGTCAATATGATTGAAGCGGGTATCATTGATCCGGTTAAGGTTACACGTTCTGCATTGCAGAATGCGACTTCAGTTGCATCTACATTGTTGACAACTGAATCTGTTGTTGCAGATATCAAGGAAGACAATCCTGTTAATCCTGCAGCTATGCAGGGTGGCATGGGCGGAATGATGTGATAAAAATCTGCAGTGCACTCATAAAAAAGAAAGATAGCCAGATAAGCTTGCTTATCTGGCTATCTTTCTTTTTTATGAGTATAGGGCGGATGCCCTACATCGAGTTGAAGCGAAGCGGAAACGAGATGGCACTGCCAGAAGTAACCCTAAAACCATTTGTAATGTGGCTTTTCTTCATCAAATATTTTCCAGCGTATAACGTCATCAAGAAAAATACAGGCAAGTGATAAAATAAGCCATATTACAGAATAAGCCAGGCAGATTTGTCCGAGAAAATTAAAGGGCAGATTGGAATAATCCCATACACCCCAATGAAGCTTTATATTCACGATATAGCCTGTAATAAACTCCAACGTTGTTATAATGAGCATTGACCATATCATCTGCGAGACAATGGATATCCTAAAGTGCATAAGCTGATTGATGGCACCACATAATATAAATGCGAGACCGCCGCAGATAATCATGGAAAAATGGGAATAGCCGCGATAAAGAATTTCTATATAAAAATATGCAAATCCTCCTGCGAGGAATAAAAAGAGATATTTCAAAAATGCAGCAGAAAAAAATTCTCTTTGATGAAGTGTCTGTTTCATAAAAAATCCTCATTTCGTATTTTATATTCAATGGAAAAGGATTGAACAATAATAGTGTTAGAAAAATCAGTCAATTTTATGCTGGCAGAGTCTGGCTATAGAATAGAAAATGAGGAATTAATAGAAAAGAAAAACAAAAAAGACTGGTATTGGAAAGATATGCCATATGGGGAATTTCTTTTCAATACCAGTCTTATGATGTACAATTGTATGTTTGATTAAGGCTCTAATGGAGTCATTTTCAATCCCTTATACATTTTGGTATAAAAGCTGATTTCATCCTGATAGAGTACGTATCCACGAGAACCATCCTTAACAATGTAAGCATATTTGTTCTTCTGAACATTCATGTATAACACTTCATCTACGTTAAGTTCTTTTGCCTTTGCTTTAGCGGTATATACATTAAGTGGTTCGAGTTTGTATTTTTTTACTGCTTGCTCGACTGTCATATGAGACACCTCCTATAAAAAATGGATTGACAAATTGCCATAATCTATACATAATTATATATGTTCTTTTGATATTAGTATATTGTTTATTGTACACAAAGTCAACTAGTAATGTTGCACAAAATGATATAAAAATACGCAAAAAACTCTTGACTTTGATTGTATAACATGAATAAAAAGGCGGCAAAAATGAGTCAGAATTACAACTATCAGGTAAAATTGGATAAAATATTGCAGGAAATTATAAACAAAGTGGAACAGAGGGGGAGGATTCCCACCCTGCTGCTTCACAGCTGCTGTGCACCCTGCTCCAGTTATGTGTTGGAGTATCTGAGTAATTATTTTCTTATTACCATTTTTTATTATAATCCGAATATTTCCGAGGAAAGCGAGTATCAAAAGAGAGTGGCGGAACAAAAGAGGCTGATTGGAGAACTGCCGGTAAAAAATCCGGTTGCTTTTTTGGAGGGGAATTATAATCCGCAGGATTTTTTTGATGCAGTTAAAGGACTGGAGCAGCTGGGGGAACGAAGTGC
>JAXVOW010000253.1:0-2485 GCA_037301995.1 bacterium
CAGTCCACCGCCACCGATTGGCACCAGAATATAATCGACAGTTGGAAGCTCCTTGATAATCTCCATGGCAATGGAGCCCTGTCCACAGGCAACATCCAAATCGTCAAAAGGATGAATAAAGGTAAGACCTTTATCCTCTGCAAGCTCTAATGCATACTGGCAGGACTCATCATACACATCTCCGTATAAAATCACCTCTGCGCCATAGGATTTGGTACGGTTGACCTTAATCAGCGGAGTTGTGGTAGGCATAACGATGGTAGCCTTCACGCCATAAGCCTTGGCGGCAAATGCCACACCCTGGGCATGGTTTCCGGCAGATGCGGTAATCAGTCCCTTACTTCTCTCCTCATCCGACAGGGTAGAAATCTTATAATAGGCACCACGGATTTTGTAAGCACCAGTCACCTGTAAATTTTCCGGTTTCAAATATACCTTATTGCCGCTCTGTTCACTAAAAAAGTCACTATAGACCAGCTTCGTCTGGTTTACTACCTTTTGCACTGTATTATAGGCTTCCTCAAATTTTTCCAATGTCAACATGAATTTATCCTCCTAATATTACCTTGTTGCTTTTAAGCTTCCTCGTCCTGTGGTATCAGAATCTCTATATCGGACCGGGTGTCCATATCTGCAAATAATGCATTGACATAGGATTCCGGATTAAACCGCTGCAAATCATCAATCTGCTCGCCAACGCCGATATATTTTACCGGAACATTTAACTCAGACTGGATTGCAATGGCAATTCCACCCTTTGCTGTTCCGTCAAGCTTTGTCAAAATGATACCGTCAATCTGGGTAACTGTGGAAAACTGCCTTGCCTGTTCTAAAGCATTCTGCCCCGTAGAACCGTCTAATACAATTAACGTTTCCAGATGGGCGTCACTGTATTCCTTTTCGATTATCCGCTTCATTTTTGCCAGCTCATCCATAAGATTCTTTTTATTGTGAAGCCTTCCCGCCGTATCTACAAGAAGAATGTCCACATCTCTTGCAGCAGCAGCCTTTACCGCATCAAAGGTAACAGCTGCCGGGTCCGAACCCTCCTGTTGAGAAATGATTTCCACCCCTGCCCGGTTTGCCCAGGTTTTTAACTGGTCGATGGCTGCGGCACGGAAGGTATCCGCTGCACACATCATAACACGTTTTCCGCGTTTTTTGTACTGTGCAGCCAGTTTTCCTATAGAGGTAGTTTTTCCCACCCCGTTTACACCGATAATCAGCATAACGGTCTTCTGGTCCTCAAAATCATAGGCAGAATCCTCCACCAGCATCTGGTCCTTGATTATATTAATTACCAGCTCCCGGCACGCTTCCACCTCCTTGATATGGTTCTTCTTTACCAGCTCCCTTAAATTGTCAATAATCCGTTCTGTGGTGTCCAGCCCCAAATCCGCCATAATCAGGGTTTCCTCTAACTCATCATAGAAATCCTCATCAATGGAGGAAAAGCCCTTAAACAGGTTGTCAAAGCTTTCGTTAATGCTGTTGCGGGTCTTGGTGAGTCCGGCTTTTAAACGGCTGAAAAACCCTTTTTCTTTTTCCGTCTCTTCTGTTTCCGGTGCTTTTTCTTCTGTTGCAAATTCCTCAGATTGATATTCCTCATTATTTTCTACAGCTGCATCTTCTCCTACAGCTTGTTCAGATAAAATATCTTTATCCTCGTCTTGTTTTACATTTTTTTTCAAAAAATCAAACAAATCTATCCTCTCCTTTAAAAATAGTTTATTTCTTCTACTTAGTCATCCAGCTCGTTCTCAATCAGATTAACCGATACCAGTGTTGATACACCCTTTTCCTGCATTGTAATACCATATAACACATCAGCAGCCTCCATTGTACCCTTTCTGTGGGTGATAACAATAAACTGGGTATCCTTGGTAAGCTTGTTTAAATACTTTGCATACCGGGTTACATTGGAATCATCCAAGGCCGCCTCAATCTCGTCTAAGAGACAGAACGGAGAAGGCTTTAGGCTCTGAATGGCAAACAATAATGCAATCGCCGATAATGCCTTCTCTCCACCGGACAGCTGCATCATATTCTGGAGTTTCTTTCCCGGCGGCTGGGCAATAATCCGGATTCCCGCCTCTAAGATATCCTCGTTATCCACCAGCTCTAAGGTGGCTTTACCGCCTCCAAACAACTCCCGGAATACCTTATCAAACATGACCTGGATTTCCTGGAATTTCTCCTCAAACTGGGTACGCATAGCCGTATCTAATTCTGCAATAATCTGTAACAGATTCGTTTCCGCCTTGACGATATCGTCATGCTGACCCTTTAGGAACTCATATCGCTCAGACACCAGTTTATAATCCTCAATGGCATTGACATTGACATCCCCTAACGCCTTAATCTTTGCCTTGACAGCAGATACCTCTCTCTTTAATGCATCCAAATCATTTAAGGTGTCATCCTTTAATTCCACCGCAGACTGGTAGGTAAGCTCGTATTCCTCCCACATATATTTACTCAGGGA
>JAXVOW010000254.1:0-4275 GCA_037301995.1 bacterium
GGTGCGCCGGAGGGAAAAAGGAAGGAAGCCCGTGTTCTCCGTATTGTTGAGCATGGAAATGATGAGGTTGTGGGCTATTTTCAAAAGGGAAAAAGCTTTGGCTTTGTCATTCCGGATAACCAGAAGCTTTCAGATGATATTTTTATTTCAAAGAAAAACAGTATGGGTGCGGTCACCGGACATAAGGTTGTGGTAAAGCTTACAGGCTTTGGAGGGGATAACAGGAAGCCGGAGGGTAAGGTTGTTGAGATACTGGGACATGTAAATGACCCGGGCACAGATATTTTATCCATTGTCAGAGCGTATAATCTGCCTATGGATTTTCCGGATAATGTTATGCAGTATCTGGAGAGGATTCCGGATTCTGTATCCACGGAGGAAACAGAGGACAGGCTGGATCTTCGCAGCTGGCAGACGGTAACCATTGACGATGAAGATGCAAAGGATTTGGATGATGCCATAACCCTGACAAAGGGGGAAAACGGGTATCAGCTTGGAGTGCACATCGCAGATGTGACCCATTATGTGAAGGAGCATTCTGCACTGGATAAAGAGGCGTTGAAACGGGGAACCAGTGTGTATCTGGTGGACCGTGTGATTCCCATGCTGCCCCATAAGTTGTCCAATGGCATCTGTTCCCTGAACCAGGGAGAAGACAGGCTGGCATTATCCTGCATTATGGATATTGATTTTAGCGGAAGGGTAATCGGACATCAGATTGCGGAAACCGTGATTCATGTAAACCGCAGAATGAGTTACCGCCAGATGGATGCCATATTGAAAATAAATGCGGTTGTGAATCGTGGTGTCTATGACGGAATAGATTACAGCAGGGATACCGGCGTAAAGCCGGAGGACATTACATTGGTTTTAAATGACGGTACAGAAATATCAGGTGTACAGATATTGGAGGAATACAGGGAATATATTGCGTATTTTTCCGATATGCTGGAGCTTTCCGGGCTTATACGGGCAAAGCGTATGGCGAGAGGCTCCATTGATTTTGACTTTCCGGAGGCAAAGATAAAGCTGACGGAGGCGGGGGAGCCGATTGAAATTGGTCCCTACGACCGCAATCCGGCACATAAAATAATTGAGGATTTTATGCTGATGGCAAATGAGACGATTGCAGAGGATTATTATTGGCAGGAGGTTCCCTTTGAATTCCGTACCCATGGGGAGCCGGATGCAGAGAAGGTGGAAAAATTAAGCGATGTGATGACGGGCTTTGGCTATTATTTCAAGTCCTCCGGCGACAGTATTCATCCAAAGGAATTCCAGAAGCTGTTAAAGAAGCTGGAGGGAACTCCTGAAGAGGGCTTCATCAGCCGCATTACCCTGCGAACCATGCAGCAGGCAAGGTATTCTACGGAATGTACAGGACATTTTGGTCTTGCCACAAAATATTACTGTCATTTTACCTCACCAATCAGGAGATATCCGGATTTGCAGATTCACCGGATTATCAAGGAAAATCTGCATGGCAGGCTGAATGAAAAGAGACTGGAGCATTACAGAAGTATACTGCCGGGGGTGGCAGAGTCAAATTCCAGTAATGAGCGCAGGGCACAGGAGGCAGAGCGTGAGGTTGAAAAGCTTAAAAAAGTGCAGTATATGAGCCGGCGCATCGGCGAGGAGTTTGATGGAATCATTTCCGGTGTTACTGCATATGGTTTTTATGTGGAGCTTGCCAATACCGTGGAGGGAATGGTACGGATTAATACTATTCCGGATGACTTTTATATTTACAGTGAAGAGTCCATGTCTATTGTGGGTAAGGAATCGGGAAAGACCTATGCCATGGGACAGGCGGTAAAGGTGAAGGCGGTTCATGCAGATAAGCTTTTGCGCATTATTGATTTTGAACTGGTGGAAGAACCGGAGCTTATGGAAACAGACTATAATGAACAGGAATTAATTGACCGATATAAAAATAAACCTGTTCACTGAGAGGAGAAAGAAGGGACAACATGCCGAAACAAAAGGGAGAACGGTTGATTGCCAACAATAAAAAGGCATATTTTGACTATTTTATAGATGAGAAATTTGAGGCGGGGATAGAGCTTCATGGAACAGAGGTAAAATCCTTGCGCCTTGGGCACTGCAGTATTAAGGAAGCGTTTGTTGCAGTGGAAAATGGCGAGGTAGTTATTCGTCAGATGCATATTTCACCCTATGAAAAGGGAAATATATTTAACAAGGACCCGCTTCGTCCCAGAAAGCTGCTGCTTCACAGATATGAGATTAATAAGATAATGGGGCAGGCAAAAATGAAGGGGTATACCATCGTACCGCTTAAAGTATATTTTAAGGACAGTCTGGTTAAGGTAGAGATTGGTCTTGCGAGAGGTAAAAAGCTGTATGATAAGAGAAATGATATTGCCAAAAAGGATATGAAGCGGGAAGCAGAAAAAGAGTTTAAAATACGGAATATGAGATAAAAGTATGAAATTAGATGTTCACGAAAATTTCGATTTTATTTTTTCACAATATGTGGTATGATTATATTTCGTAAGGTGGGCATGAAAGAATATGTATGCAAAACGGGCGAAGCATAGGAAATGCACGACAGGGAGGATAATATGAGCCAGGCAAAAGTTGATAAGAGAAAATATGAGAAAAAACACCGCAAAGAGCTGGAGAAAAAACGAAAAATAAGAACAGCAGTTAAATGCGTGACGGCAGCGCTGGTTATTGGGGCGGTTATCGGTGTTCCCCTTGGGATAAAAATATATAAAGAACAGCCCAAATTTGTGGGAGATTCCACTTTGGAGGCATTTATCGGTAATTATATTGATGAGAACCACGCATCGGATATTGCAGTTTTAAGCCAGACTACAGAGACTACGGAAGCTACGGAGTCCCAAGATGCGGCAGATGCAATCAGTGATGCTGTTGAGGATGCTGCTACACAGGAGGACAGCACAGAAGAAACGCCAGAAACGGATTCTGAGACTACAGAGAGCTCTGAATCAGATAAATAAACAGGATACTTTTTTAAGTGCCCGTGTTGAACAGAAACGTCTGCTTATAATCAGGGGTTGTACTGGTTTCGACGGGGATTTAGAAATCATGGAAGCCATTGATGGACCAGGACCATCTAAAAAACTGGAATTAAATATAAACGCAGACGAAAAGTTAGCGTACGCTGCCTAGTGGCAGCTGTCTTACCTGAGTTAACCCACGGCTTGGGATAAGGCATCAAAACAGTGGGGCACTTTGCTGCGAAAGCTTTGACGCAGTAAAAGATTGATGAAGCTACTAAGGGCTGCAGCCTGTCGGTTGGCGGCAGTCTGAGGGAATGTCAGTAAAGCGACTGTAATGGGAGATGCCATGATGGAAGAGTCTTCGGACAGGGGTTCGATTCCCCTCAGCTCCATTCCGAAAAACAACGGAATAGCAATACTTTTGGAAGTGTGTACTACACAAGCTGCACACTTTCTAAACATTTTGCCACTTCAATATAAGTATGGGTTGGGATTTATAGGTATGGAAAGAGATGCATTAATGGTAGAGGGATTTGTATTTCCCAGCATGAAGGAAGCACAGATTGCCCTGAAAGAACAAAAGAATATCGAGGTTATCCGGGAAAGAACGGAATTTTCCAATCCGGAAGATGTATATGGGCTCTACGTGAAGCTGTTAGAGCGGAATATGTTCAAAACCATAATCGGTTACAGCTTCCTGTATGAGTTGCGCCATACCCTGATAACGGAATTTTCCTATGATGAACAAGAGCTTCCCGTAATCCATCTTCCAAAGAATATGGAGTATGACAAGGTAAGCAGGCTGAACCAGGGCGTTATGGAAATGAAAATACAGCAGCTGCAGCTTGTGAAAAAGAGAATGTCAATTGTGATTGCAGCACTGGCATTTATGGTGATTGCGATGTTTGTGATTGCAGCAGTGAATCCTAATGTAGGGTATGTGAATACGGAGAGGAAGGTTGTGGACAAATATTCTGCATGGCAGGAGAATTTGGAGCAAAGAGAACAGGCTGTAAAAGAAAAGGAAAAAGAACTAAATATAGACTCAGAGGAATAAAATCACAGTTCTAACATAATTTAATGGTACAATTTATTTTATGGTAGTATAGCTGTGAAAGAATGATTTAGGAGGCAGATAGGATTACCTGTCTCTTTTTGTTGCAAGGAGGTTGTTGTATGAGTCAGATTAAAATTCTAGTGGTAGATGATGAGAGCCGTATGCGCAAGCTGGTAAAGGATTTTCTTATCCGAAAGGATTATGCAGTTTTGGAAGCGGCAAATGGTGAAG
>JAXVOW010000255.1:0-1199 GCA_037301995.1 bacterium
GCAGAGAGTATTACGAAAAAGGGTGTTGCGGGATTTGAAGGCAAACTGGCTCCGGTATCTGGCATTATCCCTGTTAATCATATTTAGTATGTATATCGTGGTAAGCCTGGTGGGCGCTGCGGAAATCATTACAAAGGGCTCCGTTATTGTAGATGAGGAAAGTAAGGTAGAGGACGGACAGTTTTCCGTATTCGTGCCTCTTACAGAGGCAGAGAAGATAAGGCTTACAGACCAGGCTATTACATTGGAGGAAGCATTTTATCTGGAATTTTTACTGGAGGATGAGAGTACCCTGCGGCTCTACAAAAACCGGGAGCAGGTGGACTTAATCGCTTTGGATGACGGCAGGCTTGCCGGGGCAGGGGATGAGGTTGTACTGGAAAAACGATACTGTGAAGAGCATGCTATTGAGACAGGGGATTCCATTACCTTTGGGGGAAGGACCTTTAAGGTGTGTGGAATCGGAACCACACCGGATTATAACTCCATGCTAAAGGCAGTCAGTGATACCGGTGTGGACAGTGTGAACTTTGGTCTTGCTTTTGTAACAGAGGATGTGTATCAGGATATGCTTGCGTCGGGAAAAAGTGTGAAATCCGAGGAGTACTATTATGCATACCGTTTAAACGGCAAGCTGACGGATGATGAGCTGGAAAAGCAGTTAAAAAAGATAACCTTTGCAGCAGGGGATGTGGAGGATGAATTCTTTTCGGAATACTGGAAGCGTACCATGGGAAGGAAGGATGACCTGACAGAGGGGATTAATGACCTGGCAGAGGGCTCCCGGGAGCTTGATGATGCCATCCGGCAATTAAATGAAAACGGCAGAGTGTTTGACGGGCTGGCATCATATGCGCCATCCCTGACAGGGCTAAGCGGCAGGCTGCAGGAAATGGCACATGGTTCTGCGGAGCTTTCCAAGGGTATGGCTGAGCTGCAGGAGGAGACAGATGATTTGATTGATGAGTTATTTGATGAGGATACCAGCAATCTGTTATCCTTTATGAAGGCAGAGGACAGTCCGAGAATCCAGGCGGCATCCAAGGACCAGGAAATGTATAAATCTGCCGGGATGATTGCAGGGGCTATTCTCGTGTGTCTGTTTGCCTATGTGATTTCTGTGTTTGTGGTGCATGGGATTGACCAGGAAAGCGGCGTGATTGGCGCCCTTTATGCTCTGGGTGTGAAGAGAAGGGATT
>JAXVOW010000256.1:0-1009 GCA_037301995.1 bacterium
AAGTGTTAACATGACGTTAAACTATAGTTTGCAATGATATCCATGCTATTGTATAATGGCTTCGAATTTATTTTTTTCAATAATTATAATTAAAAAAATGCGAATAGTTACAAAGGGGAGGAAAACTATGAAAAGCATCAGGCGAAGAGAAATCAAGACGTGGGGCAGAAGACTGCTGTCTTTTGTACTGGTTACAGCATTAATGCTGGGATTAATCCCGGAAAGCGCCTATGGGGCAGGCACGCAAAGCAGAGCGGCGGGGGAGGCGGTATATACCTCCGGGGACTGTGACATTACATACAAAGAAACAAATACATGGGGAAATTATGTAAATGTGGATGTGACAATCACAAATAATGGAGAAGAGACGATTAATCCATGGAAGCTGCTGCTTTTGTATGACGGGACCATCAGCAGCATCTGGAATGCGGATATCGAAGCCTCCGGGGAGGGGGAATACCGGATAGCGGCAAAGTCCTATAACGCAAAGCTGGAAGCCGGGAAAAGTGTATCCTTTGGTTTTACTGCCTGGGGGGAAACGGAAAAGCCGGAGGTGCCGCTGGGAATCTCTATGGAAGGAGCGGCTTCAGAGGCACCGGAAGAGGAAAGAACAACACAGGAGGAGCAGAAAACCACAGAGCAGGAAGGAGGCGGCACCGGGCAGGGAGAAACCGGTGGAACAGAAGACAGCAGCTATACAATTCCGGAAAAGTGGAAAGGCTTAAACTATGCCCTGTTTACCTCCGGTACGGAGACGTTATCCCTTTATACAAACGAGACCAGGATTTACGGGGATGTGCACAGCAACAGGGACTTCTATTACCAGGGAACCTCCATCCAGGTGGATGGCACGCTGGAGGCTGCCGGCAGCATTGATTTAAAGACGGCAAGCGGGGCGGACTGCCAGCAGACCGGCAGACAGCAGGAAAAAGCCGGGAATCTTGAGATGCCGGACATCACAAAGGAGGTCTCTGCCTATTGCAGGGAAAACGGAACCGTATATGATGGG
>JAXVOW010000257.1:0-3729 GCA_037301995.1 bacterium
TTTTTTCATGTTTGATGGTATCAAGAATACAGGATTTTAGCTTGCACAAATAGCAGGCTGGTGGTAAACTTGGTTCATGTAATACATGAAGAAAAGTACGATTAGGCAGAATGCCTGATTGGTACGGCGAAAATGTATGATAGGCGATACAACAAATGAGGGAAAGACAGATGTTGCAAAATAGCCGAGGAAAGGAAGTTTTTTGGATGAGTAAAAACATCGATTGGTCAAATTTAGGATTCAGTTATGTAGAAACGGAGAACCGGTTTGTATCAAATTATAAGAACGGCGCTTGGGATGAGGGTGTCATGACAGGTGATGCAAATGTGACAATCAGCGAGTGTGCAGGAGTTTTACAGTATGCCCAGACCTGCTTTGAGGGACTTAAGGCATATACCACAGAGGATGGTCATGTTGTATGTTTCCGTCCGGATTTAAATGCCCAGAGAATGGCAGATACCTGTAAGAGACTGGAGATGCCGGTTTTCCCGGAGGATAAATTTGTTGAGGCAGTTGTTAAGACGGTACAGGCGAATATGGATTATGTTCCGCCATATGGCTCTGGAGCAACCCTGTACATCCGGCCATATATGTTTGGCAGCAGCCCTGTAATTGGCGTAGCTCCGGCTGATGAATACCAGTTCCGTATTTTTGTTACCCCGGTTGGTCCATATTTTAAGGGCGGCGCAAAGCCGATTACAATTCGTGTGTCTGATTTTGACCGTGCAGCACCGCACGGAACAGGACATATCAAGGCAGGTCTTAATTATGCCATGAGCCTGCATGCGATTGTGGATGCACATAACCAGGGATATTCAGAGAATATGTATTTGGATGCAGCAACCCGTACAAAGGTAGAAGAGACCGGTGGAGCGAACTTCATCTTTATCACAAAGGATGGCAAGCTGGTAACTCCAAAGTCAGACAGTATATTACCGTCTATTACCCGCCGTTCCCTCATGGTGGTAGCTGAGAAATATCTTGGTCTGACCGTAGAGCATAGAGAGGTAGAATTTGCAGAGGTTAAGGATTTTGCAGAGTGTGGTCTTTGTGGAACAGCTGCTGTGATTTCTCCGGTTGGAAAGATTGTTGACCATGGTGAGGAAATCTGTTTCCCAAGCGGCATGGATGAGATGGGTCCTGTCACAAAACAGTTATACGACACGCTGACAGGAATCCAGATGGGACGTATTGAGGCACCTGAAGGATGGATTAAGACAATTCGATAAGAAAATGTTTGTGAAGAATATATTTATATAATCAGAGCGTAGCGAAATAGCTTCTAACCGTATTGGATAATGCAGTCAGAAGCTATTTTTGCGTTGCCATAAATATGAGGAAAAGGTCCAGTGGACCTTTTCTGAGTGATTCTGTGTCATTTATTGCGTTACATTTTTATATATTAGGATAGAAGGAAAACCAGGAAGAGAGGTGTAGCATGAAAGTAATTGATATGCATTGTGATACCATACATGAGCTTTGGGAAGAGAGAAAAAGAGGAGAGCATATGACACTCCGAAGAAATAATCTCATGCTTGATTTAGAGAGGATGAAAAAAGGAGGCTACTCGGTACAAAATTTTGCTTTATTTGTGGAGCAAAAGCCACAAACAAGCTCGTTTGCAACCGTTAAGGAATTGCTGTCTGTTTTCCGGGAAGAAATGGAGGCAAATGGGGATTGGATTTCCCAGGTGGTGACCACGAAGGATATCCTGGAAAACGAGAAAGCGGGAAGGCTCTCTGCGCTGCTTACCGTGGAGGGTGGGGAAGCCTGTGAGGGGAAGCCTGAAAATCTCCGGTATCTATATGACCAGGGAGTCCGGATGATGACGCTGACATGGAATTTTCCCAATGAAATCGGGTATCCAAATCTTGACGGAAATAAGGATTTTTATACGCCCAATACCTCGGATGGGCTGACGGAAACCGGAATTTGGTTTGTGGAGGAGATGGAGGAAATGGGAATGATAGTGGATGTCTCTCATTTATCGGACGCAGGCTTTTATGATGTGGTAAAGCATACAAGGAAACCCTTTGTGGCAAGCCATTCCAACGCAAGGGGTGTGTGCCCATGGGTGCGGAATCTGACGGATGATATGATACGGAGGCTTGCAGACAGAGGCGGTGTGATGGGGCTTAATTACTGTGCAGACTTTTTAAGGGATTCCGTAACAGGAGAACTGGATATTGGAAAGCATGCAAGATATATTGCGGATGTTGGAGGAATAGAATGTGTGGGGCTGGGCAGTGATTTTGACGGGATTCCTCCATATCAGGGCTGCCCCAGGGTAGAAAAAATGGATGAGCTGGCAGTCATTTTTGAAAAGAATGGCTTTAGCCAGCAGGAAATTGATAAAATTATGTACCAGAATGTATTCAGGGTGTATAAGGAAATATTAGGATAGCCGGAGAGGTAAATCCATTGGGGATTCCCTGGCTCCGGCAGTGTGTGAATATTGTATTATTTTACGCCGTTAATTAACTCATCCAGCATTTTAGGTAATTCTGTCTCCATGTCTTCATCACTGAACTGGCAGGTACCCACAGCCTTGTGTCCGCCGCCTCCATATTTCAGCATTAAGCTTCCCACATCCACGTTAGAGGTACGGTTCAGGATACTGTAGCCTACAGCCGCTGAACAACCTTTTCCGCCTTTGCCGTTTACAATCCATGCGGAGATGTTCTGCTCCGGGTACATGCTGTAAATCATAAAACGGTTGCCGGAATAAATCGGGTCAACGCCCCGCAAATCAGAAATGATAACGTCCTTCTCCACACGGGTATGTGCCTTTACCATTTCCTTGAACTTCTCAGTCTGTTCAAAATATACGTCAATTCGTTCCTTCACATCCGGGAGATTCAAAATCTCATCCGTGTTCATTGTACGGCATGCCTGCATTAATTCTTCCATTAGCTTGTAATTCGGAATGGTGAAATCACGCCATCTGCCAAGCCCTGTTCTCGGGTCCATTAGAAAACCGACTAAAATCCATCCCGTAGGGTTCTGAACCTCTTCAATGGTAAGATTGCCGGAGTCGACCTTGTCAACAGCCTCCATCATTTCGTCAAAGTGACCGAAACGCTCTTTGCCGCCGTAGTAGTCATAAATGATTCTGGCACAGGATGGGGTAATGCGGCTTTCGCCTTTATATTTACCCTCTAATTGCTGGCGTTCATGTTCGCTGGAGTGATGGTCAAACCAAAGTCCGCACCCCTCCACAAACGGAACATTTGCCAGACAGTCATTCTCATCAACGGGAACCAGTCCATCCTGTAAATCCTTTGGATGTGCAAAGGTCCAGGAATCGATGATTCCAGCCTCCAGCAATAAAGCGCCACAAGCCAGTCCGTCAAAATCGGAACGTGTTACTAATCTCATGTTATACCTCCCCATAGGTTTTCTTTTTATTTTATCGCATTTGTAGAGGTATTTCAAGCTTATAAAGCGTTAATAAATCTTATGAAGGCTTCCCTGCCCTCCGGTGTGCGCTTGTAAACACCGGCACACTCCAGCACCTTAACAAATACATTGGCGATTTCCGTTTGCATAATGTGATGGAGGTTGTCTCTGGTGACAGTGTAATTTCCTATCCAGCTGTCTACCCAGTCGGCATGCTTTTCGATATCCGCATTTACCCGGATGTCTTTATGGGTGAGAATGGCATCTTCCAACTGGGCAATCTCATTTTTCAGACGGGCAGGTAATACCGCAAGTCCCATCACCTCAATT
>JAXVOW010000258.1:0-2259 GCA_037301995.1 bacterium
GACAACCCGTCAGAAAATGTCCAACTGCCATGGGAATCCCTGTCACAATCATCCAGATTACATTGGCAATCAGGGAAAGTCCGCCTCCTCCGTACTCCACCTCTTTCCCAAAAGGGAAAAGCGTCAAACTGGCAATTTTAAAGCACTGTCTTCCAATAGGAATCCCCACAATTGTAACAGACCACAGGCAGCCATACAAAAACCATGCCAGTGCTCCTTCAGCTCCACCAAATATAATCCAAAGTATATTTCCCAAACATCCCATTTTATCTTTCCTTTCATTTTTAATTTTTTCTTACTACCATATTATTGTTACAAATCTTAAAAAAGTTCATTTTTCGGTTACGCCTGAAATAATCCCTTCCCTTGCAGTCACCCTGTCTTCTTTATAAAGAAAGATACTCCCTTACCTCCAAAAGAGACGGCAGAATCACTTCCGCCAGCGCTTCCATTTCCACGGTGGGCTCTGCCAAATCCGGCACCATAACCGGCTTCAGACCCGCAGCTGCCGCTGAACGGATTCCGTTATAGGAATCCTCCACTGCATAGGCATCCTCCGGCGCAACCCCTAAGCATTCACAGGCCTTTAAATAAATATCCGGCTCCGGCTTGCTCCTTGCCACCATATCTCCACAGATTATCTCATCAAAATATCCCATAAGGCCGGCATCTGTAAGCTCCTGGGTCACCACCTGCCTTCTGGTAGAGGATGCCAGTGCCGTGTGTTTCCCATTTTCCCTCAGAAATATCAGCAGTTCTTTGATTCCCGGCTTCATAGGAAGCCGCCCACCACTGTATCTTTCGTGATAAAGGGCTGACATCTCACTTTTATAGGCATCATAGGGAAAGTTTTCCCCGTAATATTCCAGGAATTTCCTTCTGGAAGCCTCTTTGTTTATGCCGAGACAATCCCGGCACACCGTTTCCACATCCACAATACCATATTTACCGGCTATGACCTTCCAGCATTCGATTACCAGCCGTTCCGAATCAAATATAACGCCGTCCATGTCAAAAACCACCGCTGCATATTTCTGTCCCTTTAATTTCATCTCTTTCACCTCTCGCTCCATTTATTCATCCGGCAGCTGCCAGTCTCCCCTTTTAAAATTCTCCCCTTTTAAAATATGTGATATTATAATATATTAGGACATACCTTGCAATCTTCTCCTCTCCGTTTCCGGCGGTGAAAACTCATATGGTTATAATTCTGGTATGAAAATCTTGCTTTTCTTATTATTTTCAACTAGAATGTATTTTAATATATTTCACAAAAGGAGAATCACTATGCAATTAAAAAAAGACACCATCTGCGTACAGGGCGGATGGGAACCAAAAAATGGAGAGCCCCGTGTTCTCCCAATCTACCAAAGCACAACCTTTCGTTACGAGACCAGTGAAGAAATGGGAAAGCTGTTTGATTTGGAGAAAGAGGGGTATTTTTATACCAGGCTTCAGAACCCGACCTGTGACTTAGTGGCAAAGAAAATCTGCGATTTGGAGGGCGGCGTTGCTGCCATGCTCACCTCCTCCGGCCAGGCAGCTACCATGCTTGCCGTAACCAATATCTGCGAGGCTGGCGACCATGTCATCTGCGCTTCCAAGGTATACGGGGGGACCTCAAACCTGTTATCCGTCACCCTGAAACGGTTCGGCATTGAGACCACCTTAGTGGACCAGGATGCCAGCCCAGAGGAATTAGCGCAGTGCTTCCAGCCAAATACTAAAGTTGTATTTGCCGAGACCATATCCAATCCATCCGGCGTTGTACTGGATATTGAAAAATTCGTAACCCTTGCTCATAAGCACGGCGTTCCGATGATTTGTGACAATACCTTCGCAACCCCGATTAACTGCCGTCCATTTGAGTTCGGAGCAGATATTGTGGTACACTCCACCACAAAATACATGGACGGACATGCCACCTCCACCGGCGGATGTATCGTAGACAGCGGTAACTTTGACTGGAGCGCCCATGCAGACAAATTCCCTGGTCTCACCACACCGGATGATTCTTATCACGGAATCATTTACACCGAGCGTTTTGGCAAGGGTGCCTACATCACAAAGGCAACCGCCCAGCTAATGCGGGACATGGGAGCATGCCAGTCTCCGCAGAATGCCTTTCTCACCAATCTCGGACTGGAGACCCTGCACCTCCGTATTCCACGCCACTGCGAGAACGCTTTAAAGGTTGCCCAGTATCTGGAAAACCATGAAAAGGTTGCCTGGGTAGAATACGCAGGATTAAAGAGCAGC
>JAXVOW010000259.1:0-26679 GCA_037301995.1 bacterium
GGAAGCAAGACGTAAAGCCGAGGAAGAGGCAAGGCGTAAAGCGGAAGAGGAAGCAAGACGTAGAGCCGAGGAGGAAGCAAGACGTAAGGCGGAAGAGGAAGCAAGACGTAAAGCCGAGGAAGAGGCAAGGCGTAAAGCGGAAGAGGAAGCACTGAAGTATAAGCAGCTTGCCGAAGAAGCAGCCCGGAAAGCAGCTGAAGCTGAGAAAGCACTTGAGGCAGCTAAAACCGGTTCTGCAGGTGCCGATAATGCCAATGGTGATTTTGCACTACCTGTTGGGGCAGAACAGTTTTTAGGCAAATATCTTTCTGTTGGAGCGATTAGTGACCAGATAGTACGCACCATGAGATATATTAGTGAGAATCCATCAGAGCCTAGAAATGTTGTAATCCTTGGACAGTATGGATTTGGAACTACAGCGATTGCGGAGGATTTTGCAAGAAGCTTTTATGCAATGGGTATCTGTAAGACAAAGACAATTGCAAAAATTAAAGCGGGAGCCTTAAACAGGGCTAATATTGGTGATGCGATTGCTAAATTGCAGGGTGGTTGTCTTGTGGTAGAAAATGCAGGAGTCATTTCTCCGGAAAAATTGGATGAAATTTACCAGATTGTAAGCAATCCAAGTAATGATGTGGTTGTTATTATGACCGGACAAATTCAGACATTATCTAAGCTTTTCAAAGATAATGTTGTGATTTCATCCCAGTTTAAGCATTTAATCCAGGTGCACAGAATTACAGATATGGATGTATTTTCTATAGCAAAGAACCATGCAGTACAGCAGGGATATCCGTGTGAGCCTGGTGCTGAGAACAATCTCCGCAGAAGAATGCAGGAGGTAGAGAGCGGTAATCTTGACAGAGTTTTGAAGATTGTGGATAATGCGGTCTCTAAAGCACACAATCGTGAGATGGGTTCAGGAGAGCAGGAACACCATCTGGTATCCGCTGATTTTGAGTAGATTTTAATACATGCAGATATAAAGAGAGGGAAAGTAGATGTTTATTTTCGACAATCCCTCTCTTAATTTTATGTAAAAGAAAATCAATTTTTGTAGAAGTCAAAAGGAAAAAGATACATAAACTGCGTGGAATATTAAAAATATTAAGGTAAAATGTAGAAAATACAAAAAAAGTATTTGTTTTTTTTTCATTTTTTGATACTATATAGTTGATTCAGTTTGAGATTTAACTTTAGATGATATAGATTAACGGAGGACAAAGCATTATGTTTGATATGGATATCGGAATTGACCTTGGAACAGCAAATGTTTTAGTATATGTAAAAGGAAAAGGAATTGTTATTAACCAGCCATCGGTGGTAGCATTTGAGAAAAAGACAAAAAAGCTTATTGCAATTGGAAATAAAGCAAAGCTGATGATGGGAAAGGAGCCGGCTAATATTGAAATAATCCGCCCGCTGAAACAAGGAGTAATTTCTGATTATACCGTTACTGAGAGAATGCTGAAGGCCTTTATTGAGACAGCGATGCAGAAGAAAAGAATGTTGAGCAGACCGCGAATCTGTGTATGTGTTCCCAGTGGCGTAACGGAGCTGGAGAAGCGCGGCGTGGAGGATGCGGTATACAGAGCTGGTGCGAAGCATGTAGATATTATGGAAGAGCCGATTGCAGCAGCAATTGGAAGCGATATTGATATATCATTGCCGAGGGGAAATATGATTGTGGATATTGGCGGGGGAACAACAGATGTTGCAGTAATCTCCCTTGGCGGTATTGTAGAGAGCAATTCTCTGAAGCTGGCAGGTGACGATTATAACGAAGCAATGATTAAATATATCCGTCGTACTTATAATTTGTTGATTGGAGAACCTACCGCAGAGAAGATTAAGATAGCGATTGGTACCGTATATCCAAGAGAAGAGCCGGTGACAATGGAAGTGAAGGGAAGAGATTTGGTAACCGGTTTTCCTGCCAGAATTATTGTGTCCTCTGAGGAAACCATTGAAGCCTTTGCGGAGGTAACAGCCCAGATTCTGGATACCATTCATAATGTGCTGGAGATTTCACCGCCAGAGCTGATTGCCGACATTGCAGAGCATGGTATTGTGTTAAGCGGTGGAGGAAGCCTGATTTATGGATTAGATAAGCTGGTGGAGGAAAGCACGGGCATCCGTGCCTATGTAGCGCCAACTGCACTGGAGGCGGTGGTTGTTGGAGCTGGCAAGTCTGTAAATTATGTGAATAAATAGTTTATCTGTATCAGAATGGTTATCATTTATACAGTATGAAATGAAAAGCGCCGATTGGAATCATATTACATGGTGGGTTGGCGCTTTCTTTGTGTATGGGCGGAGACTGTAGAGAAGGAGGAAATGGTATGGGATTTTTACCTGTTACCCGGCAGGAAATGCTGGATTTGGGATGGGAGAGACCGGATTTTGTATATGTAATAGGGGATGCATATGTGGACCATTCTTCGTTTGGACATGCTATTATCAGCCGTATTTTGGAAGCAAATGGATATCGGGTTGCCATTATATCCCAGCCCGACTGGAAAGAGGCTTCCAGTATTACGATTTTTGGAAAGCCCCGGCTTGGTTTCATTGTGACCGCAGGGAATATGGATTCTATGGTAAATCACTATACCGTGTCAAAAAAGAGAAGAAAAGAGGACGCATATACACCTGGCGGCAGGAGTGGAAAGAGACCGGATTATGCAACCATTGTCTATTGCAATCTGATAAAAAGAACTTATAAGGATTGTCCTGTTATTATTGGAGGAATTGAGGCAAGCTTAAGGCGGCTGGCACATTATGACTACTGGTCCGATAAATTAAAACGCTCTATCCTACTTGACTCTGGCGCAGATTTACTGATTTATGGCATGGGAGAGCATGCGATTGTGGAGATGGCAGATGCGTTAAACAGTGGTCTTTCCATAGAAGATGTTACATTTATACCGGGAACCGTATATAAAACCAGGGATATCGAATCTGTCTATGATGGAATTATGCTGCCGGATTTTGCATCCATGCAAAAGGATAAATTGGAGTATGCTAAAAGCTTTGCTGTCCAGTACCGCAATACAGATTCCTTTCAGGCAAAACCGTTAATTGAGCAATATGGGGAAAAGCGCTACATTGTACAGAATCCGCCCTCCAGACCGCTGACCACTCAGGAGATGGATGATGTTTACGAGCTTCCGTATATGCGAAACTATCATCCGTCATATGAGACAGAGGGTGGAGTTCCGGCTCTTTCGGAGATTAAATTTTCCCTTACCAGCAACCGGGGCTGTTTCGGAGGCTGCAGTTTTTGCGCCCTTACCTTTCATCAGGGCAGGATTGTTCAGTGCCGGAGCCATGAATCGCTGCTTCGGGAAGCGGAGCTCATGACAAGGGATAAGGATTTTAAAGGTTATATTCATGATGTGGGTGGACCTACCGCTAATTTCCGGGCACCGGCATGTAAAAAGCAGATGACAAGGGGCGTATGTTCCTATAAACAGTGCCTATTTCCACAGCCTTGTAAAAATCTGGTGGCAGACCATTCGGATTACATCACATTGCTTCGGAAGCTTCGTCAGATTCCGGGAGTGAAAAAGGTATTTATACGCTCCGGTATCCGATTTGATTATGTGATGGCAGATTCCAGGGAGGATTTTTTGAAGGAGCTTTGCCAGTATCATATCAGTGGACAGCTTCGTGTTGCGCCGGAGCATGTGGCGGATGCGGTTTTGGACAAAATGGGAAAACCGCGGAATGCTGTTTACACCCAGTTCATTAAAAAGTTTGAAAAAATGAATGAAAAACTGGGAAAGGAGCAGTATTTAGTGCCATATCTGATGTCCTCCCATCCGGGCTCCGGACTGAGAGAAGCGGTTACGCTGGCAGAGTATATCAGAGATTTAGGGTATATGCCGGAGCAGGTACAGGATTTTTACCCGACTCCTTCTACTATGTCTACCTGCATGTATTATACCGGGGTAGACCCCAGAACCATGGAGACGGTGTATGTACCCCGGTCACCCCATGAAAAGGCAATGCAGAGGGCGTTAATTCAATACCGCAGACCGGAAAATTATGATTTGGTAAGGGAAGCATTGATAAAGACAGGACACCAGAATCTGATAGGATTTGATAAAAAATGCCTGATTCCGCCAAGAAAAATGAAATCGGATACAAAAACGAAAAAGCAGTATGGGAAGAAAAAGGATAAAAAAAATAGATATTATAAGAAAAAATAGAAATAATTTTCAATTTGTGCAAATGGATAATTAGTTGCAACTTTAAAAAATATATGCTATCATGTTAGCAGATTGCGTGATGAGTGAAACATTGGTATATCACCATTTTTTAATGCTGTTTCATGTCTGTCCGCAAAAATTAAAAACGGAGGATGTTTCATTATGTCAAAAAAAGTTGTTTTAGCTGGCGCTTGTCGTACAGCAATCGGAACTATGGGTGGAGCTTTAAGTACAACTCCGGCTCCGGTATTGGGTTCAATCGTTATCAAAGAAGCTTTAAACAGAGCTGGTGTTCCTGCTGACCAGGTAGACCACGTATATATGGGTTGTGTAATCCAGGCAGGTCTTGGTCAGAATGTAGCACGTCAGGCTTCTATCAAGGCTGGCTTGCCAATCGAGACTCCAGCAGTTACCGTTAACGTTGTTTGTGGTTCTGGTCTGAACTGTGTTAACATGGCAGCACAGATGATTCAGGCAGGAGATGCTGATATCGTTGTAGCAGGTGGTATGGAGAACATGTCTATGGCTCCATATGCATTAAAGCAGGCTCGTTTCGGATATAGAATGGGTAACAATACTATGGTTGATACCATGGTGAATGATGCATTATGGGATGCATTCAATGATTATCATATGGGTATTACAGCAGAGAATGTATGTGAGAAGTATGGTATCACAAGAGAGGAATTAGATGCATTTGCAGCTAAGTCACAGCAAAAGGCAGCAGCAGCAGTTGAATCAGGTGCATTTAAGGATGAGATTGTTCCTGTAGAGGTTCAGCAGAAGAAGCAGACTGTTATTGTTGACACGGATGAAGGTCCACGTCCAGGAACAACTGCAGAAAGCATTGCTAAGTTACGTCCTGCATTTAAGAAGGATGGTATTGTTACAGCAGCTAACTCTTCCGGTATTAATGACGGTGCAGCAGCAGTCGTTGTAATGAGTGAAGAGAAGGCAAAAGAGTTAGGTGTTAAGCCTATGGCTACATTTGTTGCCGGAGCATTAGGCGGAGTTGATCCTTCTATCATGGGTGTTGGTCCTGTTGCTTCTACTAAGAAGGTTATGGCTAAGACAGGTTATAAGATTGAAGACTTTGATATTATCGAGGCAAATGAGGCATTTGCAGCACAGTCCATTGCAGTTCAAAAAGACCTTGGTTTCACAGACGAGCAGTTAAATCCAAACGGTGGCGCGATTGCACTTGGACATCCTGTTGGAGCTTCCGGATGCCGTATCCTTGTTACTCTGTTACATGAGATGGAGAAGAAGGACGCTAAGAAGGGTCTTGCTACTCTTTGTATCGGCGGTGGTATGGGTTGTTCTACTATCGTTGAGCGTGATTAATCAGATTCTGAATACACGATATTTAGAGTTTTCCAGATTTTGTAACGAATAATGATTAAAGGAGATATTCACATGGAGTTTATCACATATGAACAGGATGGCTTTGTTGGGGTAATCACCATCAACCGTCCGAAAGCATTAAATGCTTTAAATAGCCAGGTTTTGGATGAATTAAATGCAACTTTAGATGCAGTTGATTTAAATACAACCAGAGCTTTGATTTTAACAGGTGCCGGGGACAAGTCCTTTGTTGCTGGTGCTGATATTGGAGAAATGTCTACCCTGACTAAAGCAGAAGGCGAAGCCTTCGGCAAGAAGGGTAATGACGTGTTCCGTAAGCTGGAAACATTCCCTCTTCCAGTTATTGCAGCCGTTAACGGCTTTGCATTAGGTGGAGGATGTGAGATTTCCATGAGCTGTGATATCAGAATCTGTTCTGAGAATGCAGTGTTTGGACAGCCAGAGGTTGGACTTGGTATTACACCGGGATTTGGTGGTACACAGAGACTTGCACGTTTGGTAAGTCCGGGTATGGCAAAGCAGTTGATTTATACAGCCCGCAATATTAAGGCGGACGAAGCATATCGTATCGGTCTGGTTAATGCAGTATATCCATTAGAAGAGTTAATGCCGGCGGCAAAGAAAATGGCAGCAGGTATCGCAGCGCAGGCTCCAATTGCTGTCCGCAATTGCAAGAAGGCAATTAACGAAGGCTTGCAGGTGGATATGGATCAGGCAATCGTAATTGAAGAGAAATTATTCGGCGACTGCTTTGAGACAGAAGACCAGAAGGCTGGAATGGGTAATTTCTTAGAGAAGGATAAGGAAAAGAAGTTAAAGGTTGTACCGTTCCAGAATAAGTAATCATGAATAAGATTTTATCACATTTAGGGTGGTCATTTGACCATCCTATATGTGTGAAATAAGGATAGCAGTTTGAACGAAACGTAAATGAATTCAAACGGTATATTCAAAAATAATATTTTAGGAGGATATGAAAATGAAAGTTGGCGTTATTGGTGCAGGAACCATGGGTCAGGGTATTGCTAAGGCATTCGCTCAGGTTGAAGGATATGAAGTAGCACTTTGTGACATCAAGCAGGAGTGGGCTGAAGGCGGCAAGGACAAGATTGCAAAGGGTTATGCAAGACTTGTGGAAAAAGGAAAAATGACACAGGAGAAGGTAGATGGAATCCTTAACAGTATTACTCCTGGTCTTAAGGAAGACCTTTGTGCAGATTGTGATTTGATTGTTGAGGCAGCATTCGAGGATATGAATGTTAAGAAGACAACATTTGCTGAGTTAGATAAGATTGCTAAGCCGGAATGTATTTTTGCTTCTAATACATCAAGCCTTTCTATTACCGAGATTGGTAACGGCCTTACACGTCCTATGATTGGTATGCATTTCTTTAATCCGGCAGACCGTATGAAATTAGTAGAGGTAATTGCTGGTGTGAATACACCGGACGAGACGGTTTCTGAGATTGTTAAGATTTCTGAAGAGATTGGCAAGACACCTGTACAGGTGAATGAAGCTGCTGGTTTCGTTGTAAACCGTATCTTAATTCCTATGATTAATGAAGCAGCATTCATCAAGATGGAAGGTGTTTCTGATATCGCTGGTATTGATTCTGCTATGAAGCTTGGTGCAAATCATCCAATGGGACCTCTTGAGTTAGGTGATTTCGTTGGACTGGATATCTGTCTTGCAATCATGGATGTACTTTATGAGGAGACTGGAGACAGCAAGTACCGTGCCTGCCCATTACTTCGTAAGATGGTTCGTGGCGGCAATCTTGGTGTTAAGAGCGGTAAGGGATTCTATGTATACAATGCTGACCGCACAAAGACACCAGTGGATGCCCAGTAATCAATGGCATAACAATTTTATAGGAGGAAATTAAAAATGGATTTCACTTTAAGTAAGAAACATGAAATGGCGCAGACTCTTTTTAAAGAATTTGCTGAAAATGAAGTAAAGCCACTTGCCCAGGAAATCGATGAGCAGCACAGATTTCCGAGAGAGACAGTAGAAAAGATGGCAAAAGCAGGCTTTTTGGGCATTCCTGTACCAAAGGAGTTTGGTGGACAGGGCTGTGACCCTCTGACATATGTTATGTGTGTGGAGGAGTTATCTAAGGTTTGCGGTACGACAGGAGTTATCGTATCTGCACATACATCCCTTTGTGTAGACCCAATCCAGACATATGGTACACCAGCACAGAAGGAAAAATATATTCCGGATTTAGCTTCTGGTAAGAAGTTAGGTGCTTTTGGTTTGACTGAGCCAGGTGCCGGTACCGATGCACAGGGACAGCAGACAAAGGCTGTATTAGACGGCGACGAGTGGGTATTAAATGGCTCTAAGTGCTTTATTACCAACGGTAAAGAGGCTGATGTTTATATCGTAATTGCGGTAACAGGTAAGATTGAGAAGCGTGGACGTATGCAGAAGGAGATTTCCGCATTTATCGTTGAAAAAGGTACACCAGGATTTACTTTCGGTACGAAAGAGAATAAGATGGGTATCTGTGGTTCTTCTACATACGAATTGATTTTCACTGATTGCCGTATTCCAAAGGAGAACTTATTAGGCGCTAAGGGTAAGGGATTTGGTATCGCTATGCATACACTTGATGGTGGACGTATCGGTATTGCTGCTCAGGCTCTTGGTATTGCTGAGGGTGCTTTGGAGACAACTATCAACTATGTAAAAGAGAGAAAGCAGTTCGGCCGTTCTATTGCTCAGTTCCAGAATACACAGTTCCAGTTAGCAGATATGGCTACTAAGGTAGAGGCTGCCAAGTTGTTGGTATATAAGGCTGCCATGAAGAAGGGTGAGTACCAGAATGGTGCAAAGGTTTCTTATTCTGTAGAAGCTGCTATGGCTAAGTTATACGCTGCAGAGGTTGCTATGGAAGTGACAACCAAGGCAGTCCAGTTACACGGTGGATATGGTTATATTAAGGAGTACGACGTTGAGCGTATGATGCGTGATGCTAAAATCACAGAGATTTACGAAGGAACTTCAGAAGTTCAGCGTATGGTTATCTCTGCAAATATCTTAAACTAGGAGGTAATTAACGTGAAGATTGTTGTTTGTGTAAAACAGGTACCTGATACAAAGGGTGGAGTAAAGTTTAATCCGGATGGAACATTGGATAGAGGTGCAATGCTTACAATCATGAATCCAGATGACAAGGCTGGTCTTGAGGCTGCACTTACAATTAAAGACCAGTATGATGATGTAGAGGTTACAGTGGTTACCATGGGTCTTCCTAAGGCTGAGGAGGTTCTCCGTGAGGCTATGGCTATGGGTGCTGACAAGGGCATTCTTGTTACTGACAGAGTATTAGGTGGTGCGGATACCTGGGCTACTTCTACTACACTCGCTGGTGCATTGAGAAACATTGATTACGATTTGATTATTACAGGACGTCAGGCAATTGATGGTGATACTGCGCAGGTTGGACCACAGATTGCTGAGCATTTAGGACTTCCGGTTATCTCTTATGCACAGGATATCAAGGTAGAGGGAGATAGTGTAGTTGTTAAACGTCAGTATGATGATGGCTATCATATGGTTAAGGTGCAGATGCCTTGCTTAATTACAGCATTAGCTGAGTTAAATGAGCCACGTTACATGACACCGGGTGGAATTTTCGATGCATATGATGCAGAGATTACAACCTGGGGAAGAGCAGACCTTAAGGATGTTGACGATTCAAACTTAGGTTTAAATGGTTCTCCAACAAAGATTGCGAAGGCTTCAGATAAGGTTCGCAAGGGTGCTGGTGAGAAGGTTGTTCCGGATTCTCCAGAAGATGCAGCTAAGTTAATCGTTGACAAGTTATTGTCAAAGCACATTATCTAATAAAGAGGTGAATAAAATGGGTGCAATGAGCGCAGAACAATTAGAGCAGTACAAAGGCGTATTTGTCTTTGCACAGCAGGTAGATAATAAGTTAAGCAGCATTTCCTTTGAGTTAATCGGAGAGGGAAAGAGACTTGCTGAGAAATTAAATGAAAAGGTGACAGCAGTATTAGTAGGTTCTGATGTCGCAGGTCTTGTTGATGAGTTGGCAGAGTATGGCGCTGACCGGGTTATTGTTGTGGATGACCCTGAGTTAAAGGATTACAGAACAGAGCCATATGCACATGCACTTGCCTGTGTAATCAATGAGTACAAGCCGGAAATTATGTTAGTTGGTGCTACAGCAATCGGGCGTGATTTAGGTCCTACTGTATCTGCAAGAGTTGCAACAGGTCTTACTGCTGACTGTACATTGCTTGAGATTGGTGATTTCCCAATCAATCCAATTCCTGGCAGAGAGCAGAAGCATAATCAGTTATTAATGACCCGTCCGGCGTTTGGTGGTAACACAATCGCTACCATTGCATGTCCGGATAACCGTCCACAGATGGCAACGGTTCGTCCTGGTGTTATGCAGAAGCTTGAGAAGCAGGCTGGCGCTAAGGCTGAGGTAATCAATTACAATCCTGGATTTACTCCGGATAAGAAGTACGTAGAGATTCTTGAAGTAGTTAAGGCTGTTTCAGATGTTAAGGATATCATGGATGCTAAGATTTTGGTATCCGGCGGTCGTGGAGTTGGAAGCAAAGAGAACTTTAAGCTTCTTGAAGATTTGGCAGAGGTTCTTGGAGCAACAGTAAGCTGTTCCCGTGCCGTAACTGATTCTGGCTGGTTACCAAAAGAGCTGCAGGTTGGACAGACCGGTAAGACAGTTCGTCCACAGGTATACTTTGCAATCGGTATTTCCGGTGCAATTCAGCACGTAGCTGGTATGGAGGAGTCCGACCTTATCATTGCAATTAACAAGGATGAGGATGCTCCAATCTTTGACGTAGCAGACTATGGTATTGTCGGCGATTTGAACAAGATTGTTCCACAGCTTACCGCAGCGATTAAGGCACAGGTAGCAAATAAGTAATTAAATGTTATACTATGCCTTGGCAAAATGAAGCTATGTCCAAGTGGACACAAAGTGAAAACCCAGAGGTGGCGTCCTCTGGGTTTTCTTTAACTTTGGGAGGGGATATAAATGACACTGTCAGCATTATTGGGAATAATGATAATCTATGTTCTGATAAGCAGGGAAAGCAGGAATAAAGCAATAAAATGTAAAATCCGCTATGATTGCAAGACCAGTAAAATGGTATTTTGGACTGCGGTAATTTTGACGATAATTGTTGTTACCTCCTGTGTGCCTGTCCTGTTTGGCCTTATGGATGGCTGGGATGCCGAAGCCGCAGTATTTGTCATGCTGTGTGGATGTGCAGGGATTCCGGCTACAGTTGTTACCTGGCTTCTTTTTGCAGACAGCAGGCTTTATTTGAAACGGCTGCATAGCTATGGATATGTGGTTCCGGAAACCAGGAAACAAACGGGTGACAGGCTGGATTTGTTAGAGAGGGAGAGGGAATACACTGCTAATTTAGAAGGTGTAAGCAGAGAAAGCGTGGTGTTGTCTGTCATTTGTCTTTTTGTGGCGGCAGGCACAGCGGTCAATGTTGGAATATTTTTTATACACAATATAGCTGTCCATAAAATTTACCTGTTTTTGATGGTGGTTCCAATTGGATTGTGGCTTGGCGGAGGGGGATATTATTGGTGGCAGAGGAGAAGGAAGCGTTTCCGGGATGACGTGGAACTAGATGATGGACGCAGGGTAAGAACCCATTTGATACCGGGAATGGTGGAGCTTTTAATCTGTCTTGGCTTTACCGTATTCTGGATAGTCTGCCTGCAGGCGGTTGCAGAGTATATGGTATAGAGTATTGTTATCAGCTTGCTCCATTGCAAATGGTATTGGTATTGGAGCCATAGCATATGTGATTATTTCATTATTTACCGGAAAGTATCAGAAGAAGGATGTTGTGATTACGATTATTGCAGCATTGTTTATATTGAAATTTATATTTGTTATGATGTAGTTTTTATACTGCAAATGAAATATGGGGTTGTTGTACAAAAGGTTATTGTCTGTACAATGGACCCCATATTTTAATATGTGTCAAGTAATATGTTGGCTGAATGTCTCTGCCATGCTGACTTAAGACTAATCTACCCGAATCATTTCATATTCCTTAGAACCAAAGCCTAACGCAGCAGCAGCCTCGATGGTATAGCTGCCGTTACGGGATTCAATTCGCTCAATTAAATGGTCTCTGCCCGGGTCATCGGATGCGTAAACCAAATCCAGACAGGCCTGGTCAATGGCAACCGGGTCGGTGGAGACGAGGATTCCGATATCTTTCATACATGGGTCTTCCGCTACTGCACAACAGTCACAGTCTACAGACATATTTTTCATTACGTTTACATAGATAATATTTCCCTTAAAAAAGCTGACAATGGAGGAAGCGGCATCCGCCATGGAAGCTAAAAAGGAATCATGGTCAGCAGTCCAGATTTCCTCTGGTTTTCCAGCTCCGTGAATGTAGGCTTTTCCATAGGAGGAAGCGATGCCAATGGATAACTGTTTCAGGGCTCCCCCATAGCCGCCCATTGGATGTCCCTTGAAATGGGATAAAACAAGCATGGAATCATAGTTTACCAGATTTTTTCCCACATAGTTTTTCTGAATGACCTTTCCCTCCGGAATATCCAGTTCCAGGTCAGGTCCCTCCGCATCCAGCAAATCCACATCAAAATATTGTGTCCAGCCGTGTTTATCTAAGGTTTTTAGATGCTTTTCTGTGGTATTGCGCTCTCCTTCATAGGCAGTATTGCATTCTACAACAGTACCTCCGGTAAAGTCTATGACAGGCTTCCAAAAGTCTGGCTTTAAAAAGTTTTGGTTTCCGACCTCGCCCGAATGCAGTTTCACTGCCGTTTTTCCAGTCAGATTTTTCCCCGGCAGCTGATAGAGTTCTAACACTTTTTCCGGGGTGATGTTTTTTGAAAAATATACTTTTGGCTGCATGGTTTACACCTCCATTTTTGATTTGTAAATTGATGAATTTATCATACTATATTTTGGTAAAAAAAACAATTCTGTATTGAATCAGAGATTTTCATAAAAACCATGCTGAACGCATACGTTATTGTAATAAAAATAGAAGATTAAGTGTTATGGAAATATATGTGGTAAAACCGGGAGATACACTTCAGAGTATAGCGGCGCAGTATGGTGTAACTGTTGCCCGGCTGGCATATGATAATGAAATTGCAGGAGAAGAACTGGTTGTTGGGCAGGCGCTTATTATACTGCGACCGGAACTTGTCTATACCATTCAAAATGGAGATACCCTGCAGAGTATCGCAGAGGAATTTCAGACCACAGTTTTACAGCTGGTGAGGAATAATTCGTATTTGTTAAATGAGGATTTTTTGCTGCCTGGCAGACAGATTGTTATAGCGTATCAAGATACCGAAAACCGGGATATAGAGATTTTTGGGTATGCATATGCTTTTATAATGGAAGCGGTATTGGAGGAATGCAGTCTCTATATCCAGGAGCTGCTTCCCTTTTCCTATGGCTATAATGAGGATGGCTCCCTGATTCCAATGAATGATGAGAGGCTTTTGTCCACAGCAGAGCGCTTTGGAAACAGAAAGCGCATGGTAATCACGCCATTAGACAGGTATGAACGGTTTAACAACCAGCTGGTGGTGAAACTTTTATCGGACACCCGGATGCGGGATGTTTTGCTTGACAATATATTACAGACCATGGGAGAAAAGGGGTATGAGGCACTGGATATTGATTTTGAATTTATTCCGGGGGAATACCGGGATTCCTATGTGGCATTTATTGCGGAGACAAGGAGGAGACTGAATGCCCAGGGATATGAGGTGAGTGTCGCAGTTCCTCCCAAGGTGTCGGATGACCAGCCGGGGCTTTTGTACGAGGGAATCGATTACCGGGCAATAGGGGAAGCGGCGGACAGCGTATTTCTGATGACCTATGAATGGGGTTATAAATATGGTCCGCCCATGGCAATTGCCCCAATCCCCAGCGTGCGGCGGGTACTGGATTATGCGGTCTCTGTAATTCCTCCGGAAAAAATAGATATGGGAATCCCCAATTACGCATATGACTGGCCGCTGCCCTATGAACAGGGAATTACGGAGGCGGAAACTATAGGGAATCTGCAGGCGGTAAGGCGGGCGGCATTTTACGGGGCGGAAATCCTGTATGATGAGCAGTCCCAGGCACCGTATTTTTATTATACAAGGGAAGGCATTTCCCATGTGGTGTGGTTTGAGGATGTGCGGAGCATTCAGGCAAAGTACGATTTGATTGCAGAATACGGCTTCAAGGGGGCAGGATACTGGAACCTTATGCGGGAATTCCGGCAGAACTGGATGTATGTGAATCAGATTAATGGGGAATAATGGAGGTTATATCTCGTAAAATATATGAAAATCATCTATAATAGGGTTGAACATGGCATAGTGCTATCTTTCAGGAGAAGGGAGGAGAAGGTATGAGTACACCTCGGGCAGATGGAATGGTAAAAAGGCTATGGTTTGCAGCCGGTATTGCTCTCGTCCTGGTTATCCTGCTGGCTGTTTTTCAAATGGTGGTTGTTCCCCGCATAGAGAAAAAGATAATAGAGGAGCAGATAGATGTCTACATGGAAGAGATTAAAAATGGATATCTGACGGAAATGGATTATGACATTCCGGTGGAGATTTATTCAGAAATGACCGCCAGCTGGAATCCGACGTTTCAGTCAATGGCGGATTATGTGCTGGGCGGAGAAGAGGCATTACAACAGGCATGGAAGGACATTATGAAATATATGGAGTATTCGGTAGACTCCATTGAAAAAGATGACAGCGGAAATTATATCATCAATATGACATTCACCAACCGGAATCTCGCCATGATTTTTTCGGAAACGGCAGAGGAGATAGAAGTCCAAAAGAAGGAATGGTTTTTGGATGCCCTGTCAGGAGATGTGAGGGAACGGTTTTGGGAGTGCTTTCGGGAAAAACGGGATGCAATGGAGGAGACAGTTTCAAAAAGCATTCAGTTTCAGATTATAAAAGATGGAGAGGGAGGCTGGTCGCTTGATACAGAGGACTTGGGCTTTGAGGTATTCGCAGCTATGGCAGGACTGGAGGAGAGGTACCTTGAAATACAGTGAAAGTCAGAAAAAGTCAGAAAAAGCAGGAATATTCAACAGAATATCCTGCTTTTACATGTTCAATAATTATATTATGTGTTTAGACTGGATGGTTTAGTAAACCTTAGCCTCTTCCTCGCCATTCATTACCCGGAGAGCACCCTGGGCAAGGGCAAGTAACTCGTCTTCACCCGGATATACAGTAAAGTCTGCAATGAAACCAAGCTTAGCCTTTAAAGCGTCAATGGTTTCTGCATTGTAAGCAATACCGCCGGTACAGATAATCTGGTCTACCTTGCCATCAAGAACGGCAGCCATGGCTCCGGCATCCTTGGCAATCTGATAATGGAAAGCATCAATCAGGTTTGCAGCATCCTGGCTGCCCTCTGCCTTCATCTTCATTAAATCACGCATATCATTGGTTCCCATATATCCGTTAAATCCGCCATTTCCGCAGATTTTCTTATAGATTTCTTTCTCTGTATATTTGCCGGAGTAACACAGCTTAATCAAGTCGCCAACCGGAACGGTACCGGCGCGCTCTGGAGAAAATGCACCCTCACCGTCTAAGATATTGTTGACATCAACAACCTTACCATTCTTGTGGGCGCCAACGGAAACACCACCGCCCATATGGATTACGATTAAGCTTAACTCGTCATAGGATTTCCCGATTTCCTTGGCATAGCGCTTTGCAACTGCTTTCTGGTTCAAAGCGTGGAAAATACTTCTTCTTGGGAGCTCCGGCATACCGGAATATCTTGCAACAGGCTCTAACTCGTCAACCACAACAGGGTCTACGATATAGGAAGGGACGCCAACCTCATCGCCAATTTCCTTTGCAAGAATACCGCCGAGATTTGAAGCATGCTGTCCCTGCTTGCCAATTCTGAGGTCTGCCAGCAAATCATCAGTTACTGCATAGGTACCGCCTGGGATTGGCTTTAACAATCCACCACGTCCTACTACAACATCAAGTGTCTTAATATCAAAGTTCTTTTCCTTTAATACGTTTAAGATAACCTCTTTGCGGAAATCCTTCTGGTCGATAATAGAAGCGTATTTGGCAATTTCCTCGGTAGGATGTCTCAAAGTCTCTTCAAATATCTGCTTTTCATCTTCGTATACACCAATCTTGGTAGAGGTTGAACCTGGATTGATGATTAAAATTGTGTAAGCCATGTAACTGTCCTCCTAATTTATTTATTCATTGCCTCAGCAACAATTGCACCAACAGCAATGGAATTAACCTTAGTTTCGAAATCATCAGAACGAGAGGTCAAGATAACAGGTGCTTTTGTGCCGGTTAAAATGTTACCATTCGTAACCTTTGCATTATGTACTAATGCTTTATATGTGATATTACCGGCATGGATGTCAGGGAATAATAAGATATCCGCATCACCGACAATCTTACGGCCTGTAGCACCCTTGTGTCTTGCAGCTTCTGCATCGATTGCAAGGTCATAAGAAAGAGGACCGTCCACGATACATCCGGTAATTTTGCCTTCCTCGTTCATTTTTGTGAGTTCAGCGGCATCAACAGTAACAGGCATTTTCGGATTGACTACCTCAACAGCGGCAAGAGGTGCCACTTTAGGACATTCAATTCCACAGGCATGTGCAATTTCAACCGTATTGCGGATGATGTTTGCCTTGGTCTCCAAATCCGGATAAGGAATAAATGCCACATCACTTAAGAATAATAATCCGTCATGTCCTTCAATATCAAAGATACATACATGGGATAAGGTCTTATCGGTGCGAAGTCCAACCTCCTTATCCAATACGCTCTTTAAGAAACCTTTGGTATCAATTAATCCCTTCATATACATATCTGCTTTGCCGTCATGAACCAGCTTGACAGCGGTTAAAGCTGCCTCGTAAGGCTCCTCTACGTTGATGATTTCGTAGCCGGACAAATCCATGCTGATAGTAGCAGCGACTTCTTTGATTTTTGCCTCGTCACCGACTAAAATTGCATCCGCAATTCCTCTTTTTTTGGCTTCTGCCACAGCCTCTAAAACGGCATCATCCTGTGCTACAGCCACAGCTACCTTTTTTGTATTGCAGGCTGTAACCCTTGCAAGTAAATCGTCAAAAGTTTTTGTCATTTTCGTACACCTCGTTTAATTAATTTTCTTGAGGAAATTATGATATGCCATACTTTCCTTATTTAATATCAAATCAGGTTCTATAGTATCACTTGAACACTTTTTGGTCAAGTTTATACCCACATTTTTTACAGCCCCAATATCTTGTACGGATATATGCAGATGGTAATACAAATTGTGAAAAATCAGGCTTCGACCTCTTTTCATTTTATGTGATATATGCTATACTATTTCCAAATAATGCATACTTATGTCCAATGGGTTGAATCTGTAGGGGAAGATATAACCGGAAGGATTAAGTAAGAGTTACCAGATGACGATATAACTTTTAAGTATAGATGGGATTATGTATGAGGTGATGGGAATGAATGCGAAGAACAGATTAATTGAAAAATTGTTAAAAGCAGCGAAAAAACATAAGATACTGACTTATCCGGTGCTGGCACTTGTGGCAGTAATCAGCATATTTGGGTACTTTTTTGACTGGAGTACCGGAGCCGGTAAGAGGGTGGTAGCCATCATTATGGTGCTGGTAATGCTGGTATCCCAGTCTTATTTCCTGACCTCATCTGCAACGGAGGTAACGGATACAGAGGAGTCTGTGAGGACACAGCAGGAGCTGCAGGAGCAGAATACGGAGAAAAAGAAGGATATTGCGGACAACAGTGCAGATGGCTTGGTGGAGAAAACAACAGAATTGTCAACTGAGCAGAAGAATGGGGAGAATACCGTTTCATCTGAGGAGGGCATTAACGGGAATGAGCCGGCAGATGAAGGTCTGACAACAGAGGCTGCTTCAAGTGAGGAGGTTCCGGTATCTGTTACGGAGGAGAGTCCGGAGCGGGTGACTGCAGATGATTCCATTCGTTTTATATTTCTTACATCCACAAATACAGGAACTACAGTTGAGGTTCTGGCGGGATATGCAACAAAGAATGCAGATGATGCTACCTATACCATTAACAGCAATAGTGTCAATACAGCGAATAGTGGGCTTGCTGTTTACGAGGAGGATGGATATTATTCCTGCTCCGGCTGGTATACAGATGCAGCCTGTACGGTAAAGGTTCCGGATGATGGTTTTGATAAGCTTACTCCGAATGTAGGCAACAGTATTGTATTATATTCTGCCCGTACCCTGAATAAATACAGAGTTACCATTGATACACAGGGTGGAACCTTTGAAAGAATAGATGGTGCAACCCAGAATGGGCTGTATTATGATGTTAATGTGGATGAAGGCGCCGGAACCTTCCAGATTGTGAATCCTACAAGAGAGGGATATGAGATTAAAGGGGCAGTTGTAAAAAATGGTAATGCCAAAGTGGAAACATCCGGGGATTTAACCATAGTTAATGTCACTTTAAATGGCGGCAGCTTTGAGCAGACGGTTACATTGGAGTGGGAAGGTGAAAAGTATCCTGTCACCTATGCAAAATCAGACAAGAGTGATGCAGACACCGTTACAAGGGAAGTACAGTTTGACGGAGAAAGCGGCAGGGATATTCTGGAGCTCTCAGAGAATATAGATGTTGAGCATAAAACAGGATATACTTTTACGGCATGGAAAATTAATGGTCAGTCGTATGAACCGGGCAATCTGATAAAGAATTATACCGGTTTGCAGTCGTATCTCTACAATCATCAGGATGAGGTTCTGATTCCGGAAAATACATATACAGGTTTCAAACTGGATACAACAGAAATTGGATACACATTTATGGAGAAGGGTGAATCCTATACGGTACACGGACAATATCTCAAAGGCGATGACGCTTTTGAAAATGCTGAATATGAGCTTGTGAGTATAGAAGCGGACCAGACCTATACAGATGCTTCTGCGTTCCAGAATGATTATGGCATTGCAATAGCGGCAGGAATTGATGGCATTTCCGTGCAGACTCCAGGACCAAAACAGGTCAGGTCGGATATTAAAGTAAATGTTAAAATAACAGATTTAAATGCAGATGAAAATGACAGAACAGATGCAATTTACAGCTTTAAGATTTCTATTAGTAAAACGAATCTCGTTTTAAAATCCGATGGAATCGAAGAAAAGCTTACAAAGGTATATGATGGAACAACCGATTGTCCAGGGATTACCGCTGGTATGGAAATTCCGACAAACATACAAGGTGTTTATGTAGTGGTGGAAAGCGGCACATATGAAGATGCAAATGCCGGAGAGCAGAAGAAAATTAAACTCAATCTGGCAAGCAGCAACAAATTTGTATTTAAAGATGATGAGCTGCCAGCCGAGCTGCAGGGCATTGATAATACAAATACAGACAATTACTTTACCCTGATGTCTACGCCTGAGGTTTTGGGAGAGATTACCCGCAGACCGGTGTATATCCAGACAGCAGCGGATAAGGAGCAGGTTAAAACCGGTGAGCCGAATCCAAACTTTGAGGTAACAGTGAGAAAAGATATCGGAGGGGCAGATTCCAATTCCGGATTTATTAACGGGGATGGTGACAAACCAATAACCACTTATCTGGATATTTGTACCTCCATGAGCCTGTCAGAAGAGATTGGAAGAGATGATTATGCCCAGCTTGAGGCAGGAACTCCGAAAATCAGATACTATGTAATATGTAAAGCAAAAGAAAGCTCTAACTATACATTTATGTGGAATACTGATAACAGTGACACAGGATACTTTGATGTAATTCTGGAAAGTCCACGGGAAAACACAAATTATGAATATGTATATACGAAAGAGCCTGTGAATGGATGGTATGGTTCCAATACACAGATTGTGCCGATAGGGGATTATGACCAGATTCGGATAAAGGGAAGTACCGGCTGGCAGTCTGGAATTACCCTGACGGATGATGATACAGAACTAACATTCCAGCTGGGAAACAGCACAACAGGGGCATTTACTGCGTATGAGACCGTAAAAGTAAAAGTAGATACAGAAGCTCCGGTATTTTCCAGCTATGAAATTATAGACAGAGTAACCGGAACACCGGGAGATTTATATTTCCCTTCTATGGGTGAGACGGTATCTTTTGGTAATTACTTTAACAGAATGGTGAATTTTAACATTAAATTCCAGGATACCCGTTCTACACCAGAGTATCTGTATTACAGCCTTTCCAGCAGTGCAAAAGATTCCGGCGGCAGCTGGACAGCAGTCAGGTTTGCAGGGCTTAATTCCAATACAGGTATAGCAACAGCAACCATTGAGATACCGGCAGCTTTGGTAAACAGTGCTTTCTATATCCATTTTTATGCAGTGGATATGGCGGGAAATGAGAGCGGCTCTATGATACTGGGCAGAGATGGAGAATCCGGTCCAAATGAATGGGCAATTCAGGATGGAGGACCGGTAATTACTGACTGGGTTGTAAAGTCCGGTCAATACAGTGAGATAACAGTTCAGAATGGCAGTAACGAATATTATTCAAATTGTGTAGCCAAAATATCAGCAGAGGATATGGTTTCCGGTATTTATGATATTGTATGGAATGTTAACGGTAAAGAAGTAACAGAGGGACCATTTCGATATACTAAGACAACGCAGAAGGATTTTGAATTGAAGATAAATCAGAAGGATTTTCCGGCGGATGACAGTGTTCCTGGCAGGTTTACGGTATCTGCGAAGGTGAGAAACAGTGCGGGTATTTCCTCAGAGGTTACCGAGCCGTTCGTATTCTTTGTGGATGATGAAGTTCCGGTTGTCACCATTACCAGTAATTATGATGTATATCAGCAGGAAGTAAAACTGGAATTCAATGCGTATGATGAATTGAGTGGTATTAAGTACATCAATGTGAAAAATCAAAACGGTGATGTGGTTCCGTTTAAGATTGAACGGGTTGCAGAAAATGAGAAAGGCTTTAAAACCTCTTACTGTTATTTGGAAATTTCAACAAAGGGAGATTATACCATCGAGGTTTCGGATAATGCCGGTAATGTCTTTACAGAAACGATAACACTTGACAAAGTCTCAAAGGAGGTTCCGCCGTGTCCGGAGGTTACTCTGCAATCGGAGGTAAATGCGAAGGGATGGATTACCGACCAGGATGCAAAGGTTGTTATTACGAATGTAACAGAGACCTTGATTGATAAAACCGCAGTGGTTACAAAATATCAGCTATGGAAGGATGGTGAGGATTCCTCAGTCATCACAGAGCTTTCAGAGAATGAGGCTTCCAGGGAAGTTCCGTTACAGGATGGCGTTTATAAGATGCGTGTCTGGAGTGAAAGTAAAACAGGCATATTGTGCCGGGAGGCAGAGGAGGATTCCCATGTTTATACATTTAGTGTGGATACGGAGAAACCGGATATTGTAGTAGAATCAGCACAGTCTGGTGATAATTCCAATCCACAGGTTGTATTTCGGGTAAAGGACAGTGTCAGTGGAGTTGACATTGATTCTATCCAGGTGCTCTGCAATGGAACACCGGTTTCAATTGAGAGTAAGCCTGCTGCATACGATGACGAAAAGGTGACAGAATATCAGTGCAGCTTTGAGGCAGACAGCGTTGCAGAATATACAATTCTGGCAAAGGATATTGCTGGAAATGAAGCGGAGGAAGAAGCTTTCACAAAAATGAGCATGCACTTGATGGCGGTGAAGGAGATTTTTGCAACATCGGCAAATGTCGGGGCAAGGGTTTATACCGGAAGTGCAGATTCCATTGCCTCTGTGGAGATTTCTTATCATAAGGTTGGAGACAGGGAATATAATGAGGTTGTTGAGCTGAAGTCGCCGATTTCTGGTGGGTTATCCGTTTCCGCTGTGCTTGGGGATTCCTCAGCCGGAACACTGCCATTGGAGCCGGAAACCTCTTATATATACAGAGTTACTGCAAAATCGTCATTGGGACAGAGCCTGGTAACATATGGATATTTTAAAACTCTGTCGGAAGATGAGAAGACAGAAGCAAAGGTGACAGGAAGAGTTTATTATAACGATTCTGACCAGATTCCTGATAACGGACTGGTAACGGTGGGCTTGTTCTCGGGAGCTGAATGTGTTGCTGCCCAGCAGGCACAGGTTGGAATTGACTTTGAGTTTGATAATGTACCGGATGGCACATATAATTTGAAAGCAGATGACGGACTACGGACACGGAGTGTGGGAGTTGTAGTTCAGGATGGAAGGAATGTGGATGTAACCCTTACAATGTCTTCTCTCAGCACAAATGTTCTGATAGACCCGGATGTGGAAGAACGATGGGGAGAGGATGTCTGGAAAAATGTATCTGTAGATGGTCTGGACGCTATTTTTGAAGAAGCAGGACTGTATGGCAATTATAATTCAGATGATATGGAATGGATTGACAAAGGCGGAAATGTTACATTTGTTATGCATATTTCCATGAAAGAGGCAACACCTGGTGAATGGGCTTTCATTAATAATAAAAAGGTGGGAGCATGGCTGGATTTAACCATAGAGAAGCTTTGGACGGACAGCAAGGGCAATGAAGTAAAGAGCTTCCCAATACATAACCTTGAAAAACCGGTTACGGTCACCATTCCATTGGGGGATTTAGCTGATGAGTCAGGACTGGATGTTATCCGGATACATGATAATCAGGCAAAAAGTGTATATGTGAAAATGGATGGTTCTAACTGTATTATTGAATCCAATCAGTTTTCAACCTATGCGGTGTTGTATGATTCAAAAGAGTCACCATCTACCGAGGAGCCGTCCACGGAGAATCCTTCTACCCAGACACCGTCTACAGAGAATCCAACCACACAGAGTCCATCTACACAGACTCCTGCCACAACGCAGACAAATACAAGCCAGACAGGAGGATTAAGTGATGGTGATGGAGATGGAACAAATGCAGGAGGAGGCTCTACAGGTGGCTCATCCGTTGGTTCTCTGCGAAGCTCCGGTTCGGCAAAAACTGGAGACGAAGCACCGGTTGCAGTGATGGGAACGCTGATGTTGCTGGCATTGGGCGGATTCTTCGTATTTCGTAGAAAAGTAAAATAAAAAATGATATTTTAACAATTATTTCCTAAATAAAATACAGTTCCCTGCAAATACTATAACCAAGACATGAGAATGTCTTAAAAATATAGATTTGGAGGGAACTGTTATGTCAAGTAATTCTAGTAAGAAATCTGACGCAATGAACAAGTTCAAAATGGAGTGTGCATCTGAGGTAGGCGTTTCTTTAAAGAACGGTTACAACGGTGACTTAACTTCAAGAGAGAATGGTTCTGTTGGTGGACAGATGACAAAGAAGTTAGTTGAAGCTCAGATGAACCAGATGGCTGGTAAGTAATCCATTGGGTTACAGAGTTTCATAAAGGAATGAAGGTCGTAATTTACTTTTTTCTGGAAAGGTAGATTACGGCCTTTTCCTATTTGAACACATATGGCAAATTCTCGTTGTGAATAGTTATAAAAAACACTAGACATTTCTGTATAACGCATGCTATAATTGACTGATTAGTGCAGATAGGAGACTGCGTAAAGCAGATAGATTCATATTATGAAACTGCAAAAGAATAAAATGATATATATAAGGAGGAATTGTTAAAAATGAGTTTAACAGTTGAAAATTTAGAGAAGAATATGGCAAAGCTTACCATTACGGTGCCGGCTGCTGACTTTGAACAGGCGATGAAGGAGTCGTACAATAAGCAGAAGGGCAAGATTTCAGTGCCAGGTTTTCGTAAGGGAAAGGTACCTCAAGCATATTTAGAGAAAATGTATGGTCCGGAGATGTTCTATGAAGACGCAGCAAATTCCTGCATGGAGAATTCTTATCCGGGAGCATTGGATGAGTGCGAATTGGATGTTGTTTCCCGTCCGGAAATTGATATTACCCAGATGGAAAAGGGAAAGGATTTTATATATACGGCTACTGTGGCAGTTAAGCCAGAGGTTACATTAGGTGAATATAAGGGCGTTGAAATTGAAAAGGTTGATGTTGAAGTGACAGATGAGGATGTTCAGGCTGAGCTTTTGAATGTACAGAAGCAGAATGCACGGAACATTCCTGTAGAGGACAGAGCTGCCAAGTTAGATGATGAGGTAACAATTGACTTTGAGGGATTTGTAGATGGAGAAGCCTTTGAAGGTGGTAAGGGAGAAAATTACCAGCTTACTTTGGGTTCCCATTCTTTCATTGATACATTTGAAGACCAGATTGTGGGTAAAACAGTGGGAGAAGAGTTTGATGTAAATGTTACCTTCCCGGAGGATTACCAGGCAGCAGACCTTGCAGGCAAGCCGGCAGTATTTAAATGTAAATTAAACGGTATCAAGGAGACGGAGCTTCCGGAGTTAGATGATGAGTTTGCATCCGAGGTTTCTGAGTTTGATACATTAGATGAATATAAAGCAGATTTAAAGGCAACACTTCAGGTGAAGAAGGAAAAGGCAGCCAAGAATACGAAGGAAGGTCTGGTAATTGATAAAATTATCGAGAATGCACAGATGGAGCTTCCTGAACCAATGATTGAGACGCAGAAGGAACAGATGTTAGATGAATTTGCACAGCAGATAAGCTATCAGGGACTTTCCATTGAACAGTATTTCCAGTTTACCGGAATGACGAAGGAAAAATTCTTAGAGACAGCAACTCCGGAGGCAGAGAGAAGAATCAAGTCCCGTCTTGTATTAGAGGCAATTGCAAAGACAGAAGATATTCAGGTATCAGAAGAGGAATTAAATGAAGAATTAAAGAAGATGGCTGAAATGTATCAGATGGATTTAGAGCAGTTGACCGGGTTAGTTGGTGATTCAGAGAAGGATGCCATCAAACAGGATATTGCTGTTCAGAAGGCAGTTGACCTTGTTGCAGAGGCTGCAGTAGAAAAATAAAATGTGGTTTGGCGGTCAAGGATAGGAAGACCGCCTTTCCTATCGAGTTAAATTTGGCAGTATATTTGAATGAAGGAGGATTTTGTATGAGTTTAGTACCTTATGTCGTTGAACAGACGAGCCGCGGAGAACGTTCCTATGATATTTATTCCAGATTATTAAAGGACAGAATTATTTTTCTTGGGGAAGAGGTAAATGATACAACTGCAAGTCTTGTTATTGCGCAGCTTCTCTTCTTAGAGTCAGAGGATCCTTCAAAGGATATCCAGCTGTATATCAACAGCCCTGGAGGCTCTGTTTCAGCAGGCTTTGGTATCTTTGATACAATGAATTATATTAAATGTGATGTATCTACCATCTGCTGTGGAATGGCAGCAAGCATGGGGGCATTTTTACTGGCAGGTGGTACGCCTGGAAAACGTATGGCGCTTCCGAATGCTGAGGTAATGATTCACCAGCCAATGGGTGGAATGCCTAGCGGAAGTCAGGCAAGCGATATGCAGATTACAACAGAGCATATTTTAAATACAAAAAGAAAGATTAACGAGATTTTGGCAAAAGAGTGTGGTAAGCCGGTGGAGGTTCTTGAGAGGGATACCGATAGAGATAACTGGCTCAGCGCACAGGAAGCGTTGGAATACGGTCTCATTGATTCCGTAATCACAAATCGCGAATAGATTAAGTAATAAAGAAAACGAGGTGTAGCCATGGCAGGTCGTGGAGATGACAGAAAACCACTACGTTGTTCATTTTGTAACAAGACACAGGACCAGGTAAGAAAGCTGATTGCCGGGCAGAATGTGTATATCTGTGATGAATGTATCGAGGTTTGTTCTGAAATTATCGAGGATGAATTAGAAGATTTTGATGAATCCACCGATATTAATTTATTAAAACCGAAAGAGATTAAAGAGTTTCTTGACCAATATGTAATTGGTCAGGAGGAAGCAAAAAAGGTATTGTCTGTTGCAGTGTATAACCACTATAAGAGAATACTTTCCGATAAGGATTTTGATGTAGAGCTTCAAAAGAGTAACATTATTATGGTGGGACCTACCGGTTCCGGTAAAACCTATCTTGCCCAGACGTTAGCAAAGCTTTTAAATGTGCCATTTGCTATTGCAGATGCCACAGCGCTTACAGAAGCCGGATATGTGGGTGAGGATGTGGAGAACATTCTGTTAAAGATTATTCAGGCGGCAGACTATGATGTAGAACGTGCACAGCATGGTATCATTTATATTGATGAGATTGATAAAATTACCAAGAAGTCTGAGAACGTATCCATTACTAGGGATGTATCCGGAGAGGGTGTACAGCAGGCGCTTCTTAAAATTATTGAGGGTACGGTAGCTTCCGTTCCGCCACAGGGAGGAAGAAAGCATCCGCATCAGGAATTTATCCAGATTGACACAAGTAATATTCTGTTTATTTGCGGCGGTGCATTTGATGGACTGGAAAAGGTAATAGAGAACCGTATCGGTAAAAAATCCATTGGCTTTGGTGCAGAGCTTGCCGAAAAAACAGATGAAAATGTTGGCGAACTCCTGAAAAAGGTAACACCGGCTGACTTTGTGAAATATGGTTTGATTCCGGAGTTTATAGGTCGTGTGCCTGTAGCAGTAACACTGGATTTGTTAGATACAGATGCATTGGTCCGTATATTAACAGAACCAAAGAGTGCGATTTGCAAGCAGTATAAGAAATTATTTGAACTGGATGGTGTGGAATTAGAGTTTGAGGACGGTGCACTGGAGGCTATTGCACGAGAAGCAATGGAGCGTAAGACTGGTGCAAGAGGACTTCGTTCCATCATTGAGAAGGTAGTGATGGATTTGATGTACGAGGTTCCATCCAATGAAGAGATTTCAAGATGTGTTATTACAAGGGAAACCGTTGAAGGAACTGGTGAACCGGAAATTGTATATTCCGAGTCACCAAGACCGAGGAAGTCTTTTGTTAAGCGTCATCCAAAGAAAAATAATGGTGAAATCGCATAACAGGCAAGAATATGAAATGGAAAAAGGGACTTGTGGCAGGCTGCAGGTTCCTTTGTTGTTACCAAGCATATGAGAAAAATGTCCAGTGGACATTTTTTGAGTTA
>JAXVOW010000260.1:0-1263 GCA_037301995.1 bacterium
CATCACAAAGGAGGTCTCTGCCTATTGCAGGGAAAACGGAACCGTATATGATGGGACAACGGATTTTAACAGTGACAGCATTGTGGTGGACAAGCCCGTTCTGATAGAGGGAAGTGCAAATTTTAACGCCACAAGCTTTCTTGGAAAAGGAATCGTCTATGCAGAGGATTCCGTAACCTGCAACGTGGGCTCCCTTGCCACACCGGAGGATTCCCGGGTGTTCATTGCTGCTGAAAACGGAAATATCACCCTGAATGGCTCGGACATTACATTAAATGCAGTACTGTATGCGCCGGACGGCTGTGTCAGCATCAATGCAAACCGTGTCAATCTGAACGGGCGTATTATCGCAAAGCAGGTGCGGATTAACGGAACCCTGATTAACATCCATGCAGGGCCCTATGACCTTGACATGCTGGATTTCCTTTTTAAACCGGAGATTGCGCTTCATTTTGATGGTAATAAAAAGGAAAACCGGAAAGTAATCATAGATGTGGAGGAAATCTTAAATACCGGGTATATCGTTAAGGAAAATACGGTCTGGAGCATTACCAAAGACGGCAGTGAGGCGGAGGATGTCTGTGCGGTGGATGAAGAGGCATCGGATGTATTCCATAAAGAAATGATTTTCCGGGAGGCCGGGACTTACGAGGTCAGTGTGACGGTCACCACGGGCAGGGTGGATTATACAATCACAAAGGAGCTTGTGATTGAAAAGGATTTGGTGCCTGTGGCAGCATTTTCCCTGGAACAGGGGTATTATTCCAGGGATGAAAAGGGGCATGCCCGAATTATTATAAAGGACGCTTCCGGCTCACCGGACGGGGATGCCATCGGCCAGAGAATCTGGACGGTCTATTATGATGCGGATAACAACGGGGAGTTTACGGAGCAGGAGGCATCCGTTTACAGTGATGGAAATGAGACAGAGATTTCCATTGATACAGATAAAGTTGGAAAATATAAGGTTGTGCTTACGGCAGTGGAGACCTTTGCCGATACCATTCCGAAGCTGCTGACGGAGGATGCTTATCTTAGAGATGATACCTCGGAGTATGGGGCAGAAGCCTGCGTGTTTGAGGTGGGAAATGAAGCCCCGGAGGCGAGGCTTACGGTGGAGAAATCAAAGTCTGCGGATATCGTGTTTACCCTTGGGGATGCAGATAAGGAGACCATGGATGCCTACAATGCAAAGGCAGAGGAGCTTAAAAAAATCCTCAAGGAAAAGGGAGTGGATGCGAGGATTGATGCAGTGACCACCTC
>JAXVOW010000261.1:0-3797 GCA_037301995.1 bacterium
TTCTGCTGTTTGGGTGTCCCACAACCCGCCAGTAAACCGGTTATCAATATGCAAATCAGCCAAAAGGCAATTGTTCTTTTTCCCATATTTATCTCCTCTGTTTAAAACAACGGCTCCTTTAAAATCGCAGTTCCGATACCCTTTTCGGTGAAGAACTCCAGCAGCAGGCAGTGCTCTACCCGTCCATCCAGCACATGGACTCTCGACACGCCGTTTTCAATGGCATCAATGCAATTGGTAAGCTTCGGCAGCATTCCGCCTCCCACAACTCCTTTTTCAATAAACGCCTTTGCCTCGTTAATATCCATCTCGGAAATCAGCGTATTCCGGTCACTCGGATCCACAAACACGCCCTCAATATCTGTGAGGAATACTAATTTCTCGGCAGAAATGGCCTTTGCCACCGCACAGGCAGCATCATCCGCATTGATATTATAGCTTTCAAAATCCTCAGAGGAGCCGATTGGCGCAATAACCGGTATAAAATCATTTTCGATTAATGTGTCTAAAACCTTGCTGTTTACAGCCTCAACCTCTCCCACATATCCGATGTCCTTTCCTCCCGGAAATCTCTTGGTTACCGTCATAAGTCCCGCATCCTTGCCGCTGATTCCCACTGCATTAAGCCCTAACTTCTGCATCATCTGTACCAGACCCTTATTCACCTTGGAAAGTACCATTTCAGCAATCTCCATGGTCTCAGAGTCTGTTACCCGCAGTCCGTTGATAAATTCCGGCTCTTTTCCGATTTTTTCTACCCATTTGCTGATTTCCTTACCACCGCCATGTACAATAATCGGTTTCAGACCAATCAGCTTTAACAGCGCCACATCCTTGATAACATTATACTTTAAATCCTCATCTAACATGGCACTTCCGCCATATTTTACCACAATCTTCTTTCCGTTAAATTTCTGTATATACGGCAGCGCCTCGATTAGAGTCTGTGCCTTTGCAATTACCTGGTCCATATTATTATTCTTGTTAATCATTTTCTTATCCTTTCTCAACCCTTAAAATTCTTATCTGTTGCAGCTCCTTAAAAGTTCATCCGGCAGCTGTCTTCTACGGAAACATCGGCGGCTGCTCTAATCCCATGGCCTCTGGAAGTCCAAATATCAGGTTCATATTCTGAACCGCCTGTCCTGCTGCTCCCTTCACCAGATTGTCCAGTGCTCCCATCACAATGACACGCTTCGTTCTCTCGTCAATCTTAAAATTGATATCCACATAGTTACTGCCCTCCACCCATCTGGTTTCCGGTGGGATATCTTTCTCCAGAACCCTTATAAAATGTTCTTTTCCATAATACGTATCATAAATTTCCTTCAGGGCTTCATATGTATAAGCCTTCGTCAGATTACCATAGGCTGTCACCAGGATTCCTCTGTTCATGGGCACTAAATGGGGAGTGAAATTAAGCACGATTTCCTTTCCACAGGCATAGCCCAGCTGTTCCTCAATCTCCGGTGTATGCCGGTGTGTCGTAACACCGTATGCCTTAATATTTTCATTGACCTCACAGTAAAGGTTGTTAATCTTTGCTCCCCTGCCGGCGCCGGAGGTTCCCGATTTTGCATCAATGATAATGCTGTCCGGGTCAATCACTCCTTCCTTTACCAGCGGATACAGGGATAAAATGGAACAGGTGGTATAGCATCCCGGATTTGCCACCAGACGTTTTCCCTTAATCTGCTCCCTGTTGATTTCACATAATCCATACACTGCTTCTTTAATATATTCTGGGGATTTGTGTTCTATTCCATACCATTTTTCATAGGTTGCAACATCCTTAATGCGGAAATCCGCACTTAAGTCCACAATCTTAACCTTAGACAAAATCTCCTCATTTACCAGGGATGCACATAATCCCTGGGGAGTGGCAGTAAAAATAACATCCGCCCTGTCAGCAAGCTCTTCCATATTGTCATCCATACACTTTGCATCTACAATCTCAAACATATTGCCAAATACCTGATGGTACTGCTTATCGATATAGCTTCTTGAGCCATACCATACAATCTCCGCCTCCTTATGTCCCAATAGTAATCTCACCAATTCCTGTCCTGCATAACCTGTAGAACCGATAATACCTGCCTTTATCATATTGTTATCCTTTCTTCCTAATCCTTCATAGGCAATTGCGAAACTACCTATTTTTAAATGCATAGTTGTGCTGTTATAAACCACGGTTAAAACCCGGTTTCCTATTATAGCACTCTTTTATTTCCATGTATAGTAAGAGAATCCGGAAATCTTTCCGTATACGCTATTTTATAATTATACATTCATAATGAATATTATGCAAGCATTTTCTATTTCTAATAAATTTTTCTCTGAAAAAGGGTTGCATAATATTCATTTTGGTTGTATATTAGTCAATAGATATTTTGAAGGAGGACTTTTTACAATGAAAGAAAAAGTAATTTTAGCTTATTCCGGCGGACTTGACACAACTGCCATTATCCCTTGGCTAAAGGAGAATTATGATTATGAAGTAATCTGCGTATGTATCGACGTTGGACAGGAAAGCGAATTGGAGGGTCTGGAGGAAAGGGCAATCTCCTGTGGCGCTTCCAAATGTTATGTATTAGATGTAGTCGATGAGTTTTGTGATGATTATATCGTTCCTACCGTCCAGGCAGGCGCTGTATATGAGAATAAATATCTGTTAGGTACTTCCATGGCAAGACCATTAATCGGTAAGGTTTTAGTAGACATCGCTCACAAGGAAGGCGCTACTGCCATCTGCCACGGCGCTACCGGTAAAGGAAATGACCAGGTTCGTTTTGAGCTTGCCATCAAGGCATTCGGTCCGGAGCTTAAGATTATTGCAGCATGGAGACAGGATGCATGGACAATGAATTCCCGCGAGGAAGAGATTGCATACTGTAAGCAGCACGGTATCAATTTACCATTCTCAGCAGATTCTTCCTACAGCCGTGACCGCAACTTATGGCACATCAGCCACGAGGGTCTTGAACTGGAGGACCCTGCAAATGAACCAAACTACGAGCATTTACTGGTTCTTGGTACATATCCTGAAAAGGCACCGGATGAGGCTGAATATGTTACCCTTACCTTTGAAAAGGGTGTTCCAAAGTCTGTAAATGGCAAGGAAATGAAGGTTTCTGACATCATCCGCGAATTAAACCGTTTAGGCGGCAAGCATGGTATTGGTATTGTGGATATCGTAGAGAACCGTGTTGTTGGTATGAAATCCCGCGGTGTATACGAAACTCCGGGGGGAACCATCCTGATGGAAGCCCATACCCAGTTAGAGGAGTTAATTCTCGACCGTGAGACATTAGCATTTAAGAAAACCATCGGCGACAAATTTGCTGATGTTGTATATGAGGGTAAATGGTGGTCACCACTCCGTGAAGCATTACAGGCATTTGTAGAGTCTACCCAGGAGCGTGTAACCGGTGAGGTAAAATTAAAGCTTTACAAGGGCAATATCATCAAAGCCGGCACAACCTCTCCATATTCCCTGTATTCTGAATCCCTTGCAAGCTTCACAACCGGTGATTTATATGACCACAAGGATGCAGAGGGCTTCATCAATCTGTTTGGACTTTCCACAAAGGTTCGTGCAATGCTGGATGCAGAGCGCAAATAGATTATATAACGCCAAAAACAGATTATATGAAATAGTGCGCAGGCCGCTTTGACCTGCGCACTATTATTTTATTTTCCATCATATACAAGAAGAGAATCCACATCATAGTTCCGAAGCTTTTCCCTGCCCTTCAGACCAGCCAGCTCCATTACAAACTGAATCTTCACAACCTCAC
>JAXVOW010000262.1:0-3653 GCA_037301995.1 bacterium
CATACTCCGAGCCAGGTAGTAGGCGGAATTCTGGTGGGGATTCTGGTGGGATATCTGGTCTGTACATTCCTTTAGAATAAAAATTTAGAAATAAGTGATACTAAAGAGGGAGATAGGAAAATCTTCCTCTTTTTAAATTTTTATTGCGTGTGCGCTCAGGAAAGGGAACAGTATGGAACAGAATGAAAATATAAGAGAAGAGATAAAGGATATCGGGCAGATTGACTTAGAGGAAAATCCGTATGGCTATAAGATACATTTACTTAATATTATTGGAGAGATTGAGGGGCATCAATGTCTGGGGTCTGGAACTAAAACCACCAAGTACGAGCATGTTCTGCCGGAGCTTGCCAGAGTGGAGGAGGACAGCCGCATTGATGGTTTGTTAGTTTTGTTAAATACGGTAGGAGGAGATGTGGAGGCAGGGCTTGCCATTGCGGAGATGATTGCTTCCCTGTCGGTTCCTGTGGTAACCCTGCTGTTGGGAGGAGGTCATTCCATTGGTGTGCCCTTAAGTGTATGCGGCGATTATTCATTTATTGTACCAACAGCAACCATGGTTGTGCATCCGATTCGGATGAATGGTACGGTACTGGGTGTGAAACACAATTATGAGTATATCGATAAAATGCAGGACAGAATTATATCCTTTACCTGCAGACATTCCACCATATCTGAAAAGGAGCTGAAAAGAATTATGTTTAATACAAAGGAGCTGGCAAAGGATGTGGGAAGTGTTTTAGTTGGGGAAGAGGCGGTAAAGGAAGGTCTGATTGATGAAGTGGGCGGGATTCATGAAGCCTTTTGTTATTTATATGGCTTGATAAATCAACAAAAAAATAGTAGTATATAAATATTGTGGTGTATGAAACCACAAATAAAAAAAGGGAGGTTATCAGCTTGGCTGGTAGTAATAATCAGAACAAAAAACGAACTTCATATAATAAAGGCTCTGGTGGAGGCTCTACCAGAAAGAACAATACTTCTAAAGGGAATTCTAAGAAGAAGCAGAACCAGGAACAGGAAGAAACCTCTTTTGCTGCGGAGATTACGGTCTGGGTGATTTGTGCGGTGATGCTGATTATTGAACTTGGCAATTTCGGACTTTGCGGTTTTATCAATAATATCAGCAGATTCTTTTTTGGAATATTTGGAATGATTGAATATATTCTGCCGCTGATGGTTATGTTTGCCGCATTTTTCTTACATATCAATGAATACAAAAAACGGGCGGTGCAGAAGGTGATATTCGGTTCCTGTGTACTGCTTTGCTTTGGCATGATTGCACAGCTTGCAGTGGGAATTGATGAATATGATTTTGCCAGATTATTTAAAGAAGGCTTTGATGACCAGTTAGGCGGAGGAATCTTATGCGGTTCCCTTGCCTATTTGTTACATAAAGGCGTCGGTCTGGTTGGAACCTACATCATTATAATTTTGGCAATCATATTGTGCGTTGTATTATTTGCAGAGATTTCTGTTATTGATTTTATAAAGAAGCTGGCAGGTACTGCCAGAGAGAAGGAAACAGATGTAAATGGGGAAATACCTTCTGAAGAGCTTCTGAAAAACAGGAAACAGAACAGAAAGAAAAGCCAGAAAAGGGATAGTGATTTTGAGGAGATTGTACGGGAGGATTATCCGGATGACAGGGATGAGGTTTTCACACAGAGAAAGAAAGCCTCTGTGCTTGAGCAGATTTCCGTTCTGCCCTCAGATGCTGACCGGGGAATTTTACCCTCTAAGACAGTGGACAAACTTCCGGAAAATGAAGAGGTTCATGAGATTACAATGGATTACGAGCTTCCGCTGCCAGGGGAAGGAATGGAAAATATTGCTATCACGGAAACTGCTAAGGAAGAGGTTAAGGAGCGTGCTAAGAAGACAACCCGTAAGCCGAGAAGCAGGAAAAACGTTGTTCCGGCAGTGCTGCCGGAGGAAGGGATGCCTGCAACAGATAAAGCTGTAAAGACAGGGGCTTTGGATGAGACGGCACTGGCAATGGAAAATAAAACTGCTGCGGAGGTAAAAAATATATCGGCGAAGGAAGTGGGAAAGAGTGATTCAGAATACCAGTTTCCACCGCTGGAGTTATTGAAAAAGGGGAAGACACAGGCAGCTGCCAAGGAGGATGTGATTCGGCAGAATGCCATTAAGCTCCAGGAGGTATTAAAGAGCTTTGGCGTTAATGTGACTATGACGAATTATAGCTGCGGACCGTCTGTAACCCGGTATGAAATGGTTCCGGAGCAGGGAGTTAAGGTCAGCAAGATTACAGGGCTTGCAGATGATATCATGATGAATCTTGCAGCACAGAGTATCCGTATTGAGGCGCCGATTCCGGGAAAATCAGCAGTGGGTATTGAGATTCCTAACAGCAGCAGAAGCGGCGTAGGATTTCGGGAATTGATTGACACGGAGAAATTTATCAAGCATCCGTCGAAGCTTGCATTTGCAGTAGGTAAGGATATCGAGGGCAATGTAGTGGTAGAGGATATTGCAAAGATGCCGCATTTGTTGATTGCGGGGGCAACAGGCTCCGGTAAATCCGTGTGCACCAATACCTTGATTATGAGCATTTTATATAAGGCGAGACCGGATGAGGTCAAACTGATTCTGGTGGACCCAAAGCAGGTAGAATTGAAGGTTTATAACGGTATTCCTCATCTGCTGACCCCGGTGGTGACAGACCCGAAGAAGGCGGCTGGAGCCCTGAACTGGGCTGTGGCAGAAATGACAAAGCGTTACCAGATGTTTTCCGAGTGTAATGTCCGGAACATCCAGGGGTACAATGCCAGGGTAAAAGAGGTAGAGGAGTCTGGCAAGCTTGAGGAAGAGAAGCTTGAAAAGATGCCTCAGATTGTGATTATAGTTGACGAGCTTGCAGATTTGATGATGGTTGCCAAGGCAGAAGTGGAGGAGGCTATTGTGCGGCTGGCACAGCTTGCCAGGGCAGCAGGCATACATCTGGTAATTGCAACCCAGAGACCGTCAGTGGATGTGGTAACCGGGCTGATTAAAGCAAATGTGCCATCCCGTATTGCGCTTTCCGTATCCTCCGGAGTGGATTCCAGAACCATCATTGACAGTGTAGGTGCGGAGAAGCTGTTAGGAAATGGTGATATGCTCTTTTATCCTACCATGTATCCAAAACCGCTTCGTGTCCAGGGAGCGTATATCTCAGATGATGAGGTAGTGAATGTGGTGGAATATTTAAAGGCTCAGAACGGGGAGACTACCTACAGTGAGGAGATGACAAACCAGATTACATCCACCGGCTTAAACAGCACGGCAGTTACTGGTGACAGTTCTCCGTCCAATGACCGGGATGAATATTTTGTACAGGCAGGTAAATTCATTATAGAGAAAAATAAGGCATCCATAGGCATGTTGCAGAGAATGTTTAAAATAGGCTTTAACCGGGCGGCACGTATTATGGACCAGCTGTTTGAGGCAGGTGTAGTGGGACCGGAAGAGGGCACAAAGCCGAGACAGGTGCTGATGAGTGAGGAACAGTTTGAGGAGTATGTGGATGAGTATTTTTAGCAGACAACTGTTATAAAGCTCCGTTATTCTGTGCCGGATAACTGCCGGACTGGCAAATAATTAAAAAATGATATTGACGAACCTGTTTTATATCGTTACAATCGAGA
>JAXVOW010000263.1:0-5689 GCA_037301995.1 bacterium
TCAGCAGTGAAGGTAGTAAATGGAAGGGTAACGGATACCTTTAGCAGCCTGGTCAATCCGGAAAGACCGATACCTTATGGGGCAACGGCGGTAAACGGAATCAGTAATGAAATGGTGGCAGATGAGCCGGTATTGGATGAGGTTTTTCCGCAGTTTATTGAATTTATTGGGGATAATATACTGGTGGGGCATAATATTCAGTCTTTTGACATGAAATTCATATGGAGAGCGGCGGAAGAATTGTTTGGGAAAACAATTAGCAATGACTATATTGATACCCTTCCGATGGCAAGGCGGTGTCTTCCACAGCTTGGACATCACAGGCTGGTGGATATCGCTGCTTATTACACAATCAGTACATCTGGTGCGCATAGGGCTTTAAATGACTGTCTGATGAACCAGCAGTGTTTTGAGCGGATGGCGCAGGAGCGTGTAAAATATTCTCAAAAAGTTTGCCCCAGATGTGGCGGTGAGATGAGACGGAGAAATGGAAGATACGGCGAGTTTTGGGGGTGCAGTGGATTTCCAGCATGCCGGTATACGGAAAACGGTTGAGAAAGAAAAGGCCTGACAGGCAGTTTTGAGATGGTGAGCAATATTCACATACCGCGTGAAATCTTTTCATATTTTCACTTTACATTTAAGCCCATAGCACCTATAATAACGAATAGTGTGCTATGGGTTTTCTTGATAAAATTAATCAACTATCCGTGAAAACAAAAGAATATAAAAGGATAATCATAGCATAGCCATTTTGTATGAAACATATCAGTTTGAAGCTGATAAGAAGGAAAAAGCAAGGAGTGTAAAAAGTGAAAAACACAGTAGAAATCAGATGGCACGGCAGAGGCGGCCAGGGTGCCAAGTCAGCGGCATTAATGTTAGCCGATGCTGCATTTATGACAGGAAAACATGTACAGGGTTTTCCGGAGTATGGTCCAGAGCGAATGGGAGCGCCGATTACAGCGTATAACCGGATTAGTGAGAATCCAATCCGTGTGCATTCCAATATCTATGACCCGGACTATGTGGTTGTAGTAGATGAGACATTGTTAGAGAGTGTAGATGTGACAGCGGGATTAAATTCGGAGGGTGCCATTGTCATTAATACCACAAAGAGTGTAGAAGAGGTAAAGCCTTTCTTAAAAGATTATGCCGGGGGAGTATATACTATAGATGCAAGGGAGATTTCTGAAAAATGCCTGGGCAGATATTTTCCAAATTCTCCAATGCTGGCAGCGATTGTTGCAATCAGTAAGGTTATGACGAAAGAGGATTTCTTTCGGGAGATGGAAGGCTCCTACAAGCACAAATTTGCAAAGAAGCCGGAGGTTATCGAGGGTAACCTTAAGGCATTACATATGGCATATGAGGAGGTGGAGTAAATGGCAGAAACGGATATTACAAAGATTACAGAAAAGAGCAGCTGGCAGGATTTGACAGTGGGAAACCAGATTTACGGTGCCGGCACCTCCAGAGCATTTAATACAGGGGAATGGAGAACCCAGACTCCGGTTTTTCACAGTGAGAAGTGTAAGCAGTGCCTGTTATGCGTACCGGTATGTCCGGACAGCTCTATCCCGGTCTGTGACAGCAAGAGGGAAGATTTTGACTATGACCACTGCAAGGGCTGTGGTATCTGTGCAAAGGTTTGTCCTTTTGATGCAATTTCCATGAAGGAGGGACAGTAAGATGGCAGTTAGAGAACGTTTATCCGGAAATGAAGCCATTTCCTATGCAATTAAGCAGGTGAATCCTGATGTTATGCCTGCATTTCCGATTACTCCGTCCACGGAGATTCCGCAGTATGTGGCAAATTATATTGCAAATGGTGAGATGGACACCGATTTTATTCCGGTGGAGAGCGAGCACAGCTCCATGAGTGCAACGATTGGTGCTTCGGCAGCGGGAGCAAGGGCGTTAACTGCAACCTCATCCTGTGGCCTGGCACTTATGTGGGAGGAGCTTTATGTAGCAGCCTCCAACCGTTTACCGTTGGCACTCTGTCTTGTAAACAGAGCGTTATCCGGTCCGATTAACATTAACTGCGACCATTCCGATTCTATGGGTGCAAGGGATACCGGATTTATTCAGATTTATGCAGAGAACAATCAGGAGGTATATGATAACTTTGTTCAGGCTTATCGTATTTCCGAGCATAAGGATGTCAGACTTCCGATTATGATTTGTCAGGATGGGTTTATTACCAGCCATGCAGTAGAGAATATCGAATTATTAGAGGATGATAAGGTTAAAAATTTTGTTGGCGAGTATGAGCCGGAAAATTATCTGTTAAATGCAGACCAGCCTATGGCTGTGGGACCATATGCCGTTTCCAATTACTATATGGAGACGAAAATGGCACAAAACACCGCCATGAACAACGCAAAGAAGGTTATCTTAGAGGTTGGTAAGGAATTTGGCGAAATGTCTGGAAGAAGCTATGGTTTCTTTGAGGAGTACTGCTTAGAGGATGCGGATTATGCACTGGTGATGATTGGTTCTGCGGCAGGAACCACGAAAGATGCAGTGGATGCATTAAGAGAGCAGGGAATGAAGGTCGGATTATTAAAGCTTAGGGTGTTCCGTCCATTCCCGGATGAGGAAATTGCCAATGCCCTTAAGAATTGCAAGACGGTTGCCATCATGGACAGAAGTGAGTGCTTCCGTGGCAAGGGCGGTCCCCTTGGAGCAGAGGTAAAGGCAGCTCTTTATGACTATGCAAAGGATGTAAAGGCATTTAATCTCGTTTATGGTTTGGGTGGAAGAGATTTCACGGTGGAAGAGGCAGAGCAGATTTACAAGGATTTGGAAGCTTACAATAAAGAAGGAAAAGCGTTTGAAGAGTACCGTTATGTAGGGTTGCGCGGAGAAGGCTATACAGTAAGCCGTGTGAATCCTGTAAAAGAGAATTAGAAGGAGGCAGATGAGATGAGTTATAATTTTAAGGCAGAAATGAATAAACCAGAGCGTCTGGCTCCAGGGCACAGAATGTGTGCCGGATGCGGCGGAACCATTGCGGTTCGTGCAGTACTTCGTGCCCTTCACGAGGGAGACAAGGCGGTTATCGGTAATGCTACGGGATGTCTGGAGGTTTCCACCTTTATGTATCCATATACCGCATATGAGGACAGTTATATCCACAATGCATTTGAAAATGCAGGTGCTACTATGAGTGGTGTGGAGACTGCTTATAACGTGTTAAAGAGAAAAGGCAAGATTGATGATACCTATAAATTCATTACCTTTGGAGGTGACGGTGGTACATACGATATCGGTTTACAGTCTTTATCCGGTGCCATGGAGCGTAACCATGATTTTGTCTATGTATGCTATGACAACGGTGCCTATATGAATACCGGTATCCAGCGTTCCTCAGCCACTCCGATGTATGCAGATACTACGACAACACCAGTGGGAAGCCAGTCCAATGGTAAAATGCAGAATCGTAAGGATTTAGCTTCCATTATTGCAGCCCATGATGTTCCTTATGTGGGACAGTCTACGCTGCTTGGCAATTTCAAGGATTTACATACAAAGGCGGAAAAGGCGATTTATACAGAGGGTGCCTGTTTCCTAAATGTTATGGCACCATGTCCAAGAGGCTGGAGATATCCAACCGAGGATATTATGGAGATTTGTAAGTTAGGTGTGGAGACTTGTTACTGGCCATTGTTTGAGGTGGACCATGGCAAATGGATTCTCAATTATGAGCCGAAGAAGAAGCTTCCGATTGAGGATTTCTTAAGACCACAGGGAAGATTCAAGCATTTATTCAAGAAGGGAAATGAAGACTTAATCGTACAGTTCCAGGAGGAAGTGGACAGACGCTGGGAAGAGCTTCAGTTTAGATGTTCAAAGTATTAGGATAGAAAATGTGTTAACAGCAGGGAGATTTGTTCGTGTTTCCCTGCTGTTTTTCTCTATGGGAAAAGTTTCCGGCATTTGGCATGACATTTCAGGTGCTTTATAGTATAATTGTGAACCAGAAGCAGAGAAGATTTAAATTATTTTTAATTGTCCTGAACAGCCGGGTAAGGTAACGAAAGGAAGATAGAATGGAAGAAAGACAGAGCGAGGAATTAAGTGAAATTATAAAGGAATTGCGTAAGGATTTGCATTTAAACCGCCGGGAATTTTGCGATTATTTTAACATTCCTTACCGTACCGTACAGGATTGGGAATGCGGAAAAAGGACTATGCCGGAATATGTATTGAGGCTGCTGGAGTATAAAATCCGGACAGATGAAAAACTGATAGAGCATAGGCTGAAGCGGAAGTCACAAAAGGGAGAAGAGTCCGGTATCCGCAGGATGCGAATTAGTGATTATGAAGAGGTGCACAAGCTTTGGCTTGCCTGTGATGGAGTTGGATTAAATGAGCTGGATGATTCAAGGGATGGAATCAAACGGTTTCTGCTTCGGAATCCGGATACCTGTTTTGTGGCAGAACGTGACGGAAATGTAGCTGGCGTGATTCTTGCAGGCAATGATGGCAGAAGGGCATATATTTATCATCTGGCGGTAGACAGGCAATACAGGGGAAAGGGTATTGCAACACAGCTGGTGGATGCAGTTATGGCTACATTTAAGCTTTTGGGAATCAAAAAGACGGCATTGGTAGTGTTTGAGGATAATGCGGAAGGAAATGCTTTCTGGGAGAAAATGGGTTTTATGGTAAGAGAGGATTTGATATACCGGAACAGGGTGATACCGGAAGAGGATTGAAGAGGGAGGATGTCTGGATGGAGTTTCTATTTACAGAGGAAAATAAATTATTACGGGATATGGAAGAGGATTGGCTTGCAGGACGCAAATTTGGAGCGTATATGCTGGTGGGAAAAAGCGGTAGTGGCAAAACAACCTTTTTGCGGCAGCTGGATTCGGATTGGCAGAAGCAGCAGAACAGAAAAATGATAACCTGGATTACTACGGAACAGGTGATTGATTCTTTTTTACATGACAGGGAAATATTCAAAGAGCTTGAGACATCAATTGTCATAATAGAAAATATGGAAGCTTTAGCCGGAAAAGATAATACTTTAGTATATCTCTTTGATTTGGTGCACAGCTGGTTAGCACAGGGAGACCGGTTGTTTATAGGTACGTCTGCCGATAGTAGTCTGTCGGTTCCGGAATATGTGACAAGCTTGGAAAGCCGGGAAATTGAAATTACGCCCGGGATTGTGGAGCGGATTGCCAAAATGAAGAATATCCGGCTGGATAGACAGTGCATTGATTTACTTTGCAGAGAGACAGAAGGCAGGATGGCAAGCCTGTTAGGTATTCTGCATAGAGAAATGCTGGCAGGGAGGATATAGATTTTCTGTGTACACATACTTCTCTTTTGGATTGACACAATGCGTGTATTTTGGTATAATTGCACTACTATATGAAGAAGGGAGGGCATTTATGTCAGATAAGGAATTATTATCCGCAATTTCAGACATTGTGGAAGCAAAGCTTGAGCCAGTTAAACAGGATATCCATGGCTTAAAGGAAGATATGAGCGGCTTAAAGGAGGACGTAGGAAGCCTGAAAGAGGACGTAAGCGGCTTGAAGGAGGACGTAGGGAGTCTGAAAGAGGATGTAAGTGGCTTGAAGGAGGAAGTAGGAAGCCTGAAAGAGGATGTAAGCGGCTTGAAGGAAGAAGTAGGAAGCCTGAAAGAGGACGTAAGCGGCTTGAAGGA
>JAXVOW010000264.1:0-14939 GCA_037301995.1 bacterium
CATTTTGCCTTAACTTCCTCTACAGTAATTCCCATATCAGCAGCTAATGCCTTAATATCCTCTTCCTCTGTAGGAACAAACTCATGAAGAGGTGGATCTAAGAAACGAACTACCATTGGCATTCCATCAAGAGTCTTGTACATAGCCTTGAAGTCAGCCTTCTGGAACTCACCGATTGCCTTAAGAGCTTCTTCTCTCTGCTCTACTGTATCAGAAAGAATCATACGACGGAACTTAGGAATTCTCTCCTCACCGAAGAACATATGCTCCGTACGGCAAAGTCCGATACCTTCAGCACCCAACTCAACAGCCTTAGCTGTATCTGCAGGTGTATCTGCATTAGTACGAACCTTTAACTTTCTATACTTGTCTGCCCAAGCCATAACACGGCCGAACTCACCAGCGATAGAAGCATCAACTGTCTTGATATCACCCTCATAGATGTTACCTGTTGTACCATCAATTGAGATATAATCTCCCTCTTTGAAGGTCTTGCCAGCTAATGTGAACTGCTTGTTCTCCTCATCCATATTGATGTCGCCACAACCAGATACACAGCAGGTACCCATACCACGGGCAACTACAGCAGCGTGTGATGTCATACCACCACGAACTGTCAAAATACCCTCTGAAGCCTTCATACCTGTAATATCTTCTGGAGATGTCTCAAGACGAACTAATACAACTCTCTCTCCCTTTTCTTTCCATGCAACTGCATCATCAGCGGTAAATACAACCTTACCACAAGCTGCACCAGGAGAAGCACCAAGTCCCTTACCAAGTGGTGTAGCACTCTTTAAAGCTGCTGCATCAAACTGTGGATGAAGAAGCGTATCTAAGTTACGAGGATCAATCATAACAACTGCTTCTTCCTCTGTCTTATGTCCCTCATCAACAAGGTCACATGCAATCTTAAGAGCTGCCTGAGCAGTTCTCTTACCATTACGACACTGTAACATATAAAGCTTCTTATTCTCTACTGTAAACTCCATATCCTGCATGTCATGATAGTGATTCTCAAGTGTCTCACATACCTGAATAAATTCAGCATAAGCTTCTGGGAACTCTTTCTCCATCTCAGCAATTGGCATTGGTGTACGAACACCAGCAACTACGTCCTCACCCTGTGCATTAATCAGGAACTCACCCATAAGCTTCTTCTCACCAGTAGCAGGATCACGGGTAAATGCAACACCTGTACCAGACTCGTTATTTAAGTTACCGAATACCATAGGCATTACGTTAACTGCAGTACCCCATGAGTAAGGGATATCATTATCTCTTCTGTAAACGTTTGCACGTGGGTTATCCCATGAACGGAATACAGCCTCGATTGCTAATTTTAACTGCTCTACTGGATCAGAAGGGAAATCTGAACCTAACTGATTCTTGTACTCAGCCTTGAACTGTTCTGCTAATTCCTTAAGATCTGCAGCGGTAAGCTCTACATCAAACTTAACGCCCTTCTCTTCCTTCATCTTGTCAATAAGCTGCTCGAAATATTTCTTACCAACTTCCATAACTACATCAGAGAACATCTGAATGAAACGTCTGTATGAATCATATACAAAACGCTCGAAAGCTGGATCTGGGTTACCAGCGATCATGGCTGCTACTACTTCATCATTCAAACCAAGATTAAGGATTGTATCCATCATACCTGGCATAGATGCTCTGGCACCTGAACGAACAGATACTAATAATGGATTCTGGTGATCACCGAACTTCTTGCCGTTGATCTCCTCCATCTTTTTAACACCTTCCATTGCCTGAGTCATAATCTCATCGTTGATCTTACGTCCATCCTCATAGTACTGGGTACAAGCCTCTGTAGTAATAGTAAAACCCTGTGGTACCGGAAGACCAATACTGGTCATCTCAGCAAGGTTAGCTCCCTTACCACCAAGCAAATTACGCATGCTCATGTCACCTTCGCTGAACATATAAACCCATTTGTTTGCCATTTGTTTCATACCTCCTAAGTGTTTGATAATTGTACCAGGACAAATTCAATAACTTGTCCGCAGTCTGTTAATTATTATAGCATAAAATCAATAAAATACAAAATCTTTTTTTGTTTTTTTAGTTAATATTTATCAATTTATAAAAATATTGCAAATTTCATAAAAAATCGGTGTTAACATCTAAAAAGCTACCGGATATATCCGATAGCTTTTTAATAATCTGCAATATTTCTGCCATATCTTATTTTACGATACGAACAGCCTTATCAATTGGTGAATAATCATAATTAGAAATCTTGATACCTGTTTTTACTGTACTTGCATGAACCACCTGTCCACCACCAATGTAGATAGCAACATGTCCAAATCCATGATAGAATAACAAATCACCCGGCTGTAAATTCTTTGTACTGACCTTTGTTCCCGCATTTGCCTGGTCTGCTGCTACACGAGGTAACGAATAACCAAAATGCTTATATACGGACTGTACAAATCCGGAACAGTCTGCACCATTTGTCAGGCTTGTACCACCATATACATAAGGATTGCCAACAAACTGAACGGCATAATCTGCAATCTGCTGTCCTGTTGTACTGGTTGACTCCTGCTTTACAGATTCTGTAGAATCACTCTGGTCAGAAACCACTACATCAGTAGAGTTCACTGTTTCCTGCCCGTTATTCTGTTTTGTTGTCTCCTGCTTAGGTGCTTCTGTCGTTGGAGCCTCTGTGGAAGGACTCTCTGTTACAGGCGCCTCTGTATTCTGAGAAGCCTGCTGGTTCTGTTCCTCCAGCGCTGCCTGTTCTGCTGCTGCTTCCGCCGCAGCGGCTGCCTGCTCCTCCTCAATTGTAACGGCTGTTTCATATATATAATCAACATATACATAATCACTTGCCACATATCCTACTTCATCTTCTGATACAGCAACCTTAATCCAGTCATTCTCTTTTCCTAAAATAGTAAAAGAATCACCTTCATCTGAAAGAGCAATCACATCACTTTCTGTGGACTCTTCTGCACGAACATTCAATGTCTCTGCTGTAACCTTAACAACCTGGTCACAGTTATTCTCTATGTAGCTTTCTGCATCTTCGCCAAACAGCAAATAATCATTTTTTACATATCCATAAGCATTACCAGAGGAAACAACTGACCATTCATCACCTTTCTCAACAATGGTACCAACATTACCGTTATAGAACTTACCTACAACCTCTGATTCTTCTGAAGCCTCTGAACGGATATTCAGATAACTGTCTATATTTGCAACTACCTGATTGCTCTCAACCTTAGCTGCTTTCTCTTCTACCTGAACCTGTTCTTCTGCCTGCTGCTCCGTTGCTTTCTCAGCTACAGGCGCTTCTGTTGTCTCTGCTACCTGCTGAACAGCAGTACCCTTTGAAATAGTCTTAACATCTGTAACACTATTCTGGATTGCTTTGCTCACAATAGCCGGAGTCTCGCTAACCTGTTCCTTTACACTTGATGTGTGAGAAGTTCCACCCAACATAAGAGACAATGCCGCAACTGCTAACATAGAACCTCTGACAATATTTTTCTTCATAATATACCTCATTTAAAATTATATGCAAATTTAATTGTTACAAAAATGTTACAAATCTAACATCAAGGTAATAATAACAAAGGTTTACTCTTATGTCAACCATAAAATTGAATTTTTCTTTATTTTTCTTATATTTTTTCTTTATTTTACTATTCTTTACTCCTTGATTTTAATTTCTTATTCTATTTAATAGGAATGTTCATTTTAAAACGCTGCTCCAAATAAGAATACTCTGGTATTTTAGCAGGATATATTGTTGCAATTTTTACCTGTTTTTTGTATAATGTTTACATTGATATTATTTTTACAGCTTCAAAAACACGGGAAAGGGTGAGGGTATACTATAATGGATATTAGAGACTTTTTAGACGTAAAACAATTAGAACAGCTCATGCAGGACTGGTCGGATGCAACAGGGCTTGCTACCATCGGTGTTGATTCAAACGGAGAATACTTCACACGAGATATCAACTTTACTGATTTTTGTATCAAGTATACAAGAGGTGCTGATGAGGGGTTGCGCCGCTGCCAGAAATGCGATGCAGAATGTACAGGAACCTACTACTGCCACGCAGGCTTAATGGACTTCAGCCGTGATATCATTGTCAACGGTCAGAAGGTTGGAGCCATCATTGGCGGACAGGTTCTTCCGGAGGAACCGGATGAGGAAAAATTCCGGGCAATTGCTGAAGAACTGGGGGTAGACCCTGAAGAGTATTTAGAAGCGCTCCATAAGGTTCCGATACGCTCTGAACAATCCATTAAGGCTGCCGCCAAATTATTGGGCGATGTGGTAAACATGTTAGTAAATGCAAATTACCAGCAGCAGCATGACATCAGCAAAATTGATAAAATGGACGAAGACATTGAACGTGCCGCTAATCTGATTCAGGAGATTAACGAAAAATCTGCCCAGCTCGACAAGATTGAGAGCAAGCAGAATATCCTGTCACTGAATGCTTCCATCGAAGCTGCAAGAGCCGGCGAATTCGGTCGCGGCTTTGCCGTAGTTGCCGCTGAGGTTGGTAAACTGGCTGTGAATTCCGGGGAAATCAACAAATCCATAAAGCAGTCCTTAAAAGAACTGACAGGTACAATCAAGGAACTGGAATCTCTTAAATAAGTACATACAGACAGGGAGCAGAAAATCTGCTCCCTGTTTTTTATTGCTCTTATAAGCTTTGCTATTAAAATTCAAACTTCTTCTCGAAGTACGCCTTCAAATCCTCGATTTTAATTCTCTCCTGCTCCATGGTATCACGGTCACGCACTGTCACCGCTCCATCCTCTTCGGATTCAAAATCATAGGTTACACAGAATGGTGTTCCGATTTCATCCTGTCTTCTGTAACGCTTACCGATGTTGCCCCTGTCATCAAATTCGCAGTTGTAGGTTTTTGATAATTCGGTGAAAATCTTCTCTGCGCCCTCATTTAATTTCTTAGATAACGGAAGTACACCTATCTTAACCGGTGCAAGTGCAGGGTGGAAATGCAGCACAGTTCTCACATCTCCTCCTTCTAACTCCTCCTCATCATATGCTGAACACAAAAATGCCAGGGTCACACGGTCTGCTCCAAGAGACGGTTCAATAACATACGGAATATATTTTGTTTTCTTTTCATCATCAAAATACTCCATCGGTTCACCAGAGGTATTCTGATGCTGGGTTAAATCATAATCTGTACGGTCAGCGATTCCCCATAACTCTCCCCAGCCAAATGGGAAGAGGTACTCGATATCTGTAGTTGCCTTGCTATAGAAGGACAATTCCTCTTTATCATGGTCTCTGTATCTGGTCTCTTCCTGATTCATTCCCAAATCCTTGAGCCAGTCAATACAAAACTGCTTCCAATATGCAAACCACTCCAAATCCGTGTCCGGCTCACAGAAGAACTCCAATTCCATCTGCTCAAACTCCCTGGTACGGAATGTAAAGTTACCCGGTGTAATCTCATTACGGAAGGACTTACCAATCTGACCAATGCCAAACGGAATCTTCTTTCTGGAGGTTCTCTGCACGTTTTTAAAATTCACAAAGATTCCCTGTGCCGTCTCCGGTCTCAAATAGATTGTATTTTTTGCATCCTCTGTAACACCCTGAAAAGTCTTAAACATTAAGTTAAACTCACGGATTTCAGTAAAATTTCTCTTGCCGCAGGTCGGACAGCAAATCTCATTTTTCTCAATATAATCTGCCATTTCTTCATGAGACCATGCGTCCACAGAGCCCTCAGCCGTAATTCCCTTGTCTGCCATATAATCCTCTATTATCTTATCTGCACGAAATCTTTCATGGCATTCCTTACAATCCATAAGGGGGTCTGAAAAGCTTCCAAGATGCCCTGAAGCAACCCATGTCTGCGGGTTCATCAGAATTGCACAATCCACACCTACATTATATGGATTTTCCTGAATGAATTTCTTCCACCATGCTTTCTTCACATTATTTTTAAGTTCAACGCCAAGATTTCCATAATCCCATGTATTGGCGAGTCCCCCATATATCTCAGAACCTGGATAAACAAATCCCCTTGCCTTTGCTAATGCCACAATCTTGTCCATCGTCTTTTCCATAACTAAAGCCCTACCTTTTCATTTATTATCATTTATTTAAATATTATGATTGCATCATTCTTGCCGGAAGTGGTGGCAACATTATCCTTCACCGTCACTTCTCCATTATAATAAAGAATGCTTCCATTTACCACTACGTCTGTGGCTTCGGATATAATCAGCACTGTTGCCTTATCCGCATCCTCCATATCAGAGACCTTAACCGATTTGTCCTCCACCGACTTAAAGCTTCCCTTAAGCTCCGATTCCTCTACATCCGAAAAATTCTTCAGGGTGCAGTCCAATGCATTAAAACCATTATAGCTCTCTATGTCTTTATATGTAAGCACCAGCTTCACCTTGCTCATGTCATCCGTATCAATTGATTTTTTCTTGACCTTATTCTTACCGGCTTCTTCATTATATGCCGTTATCTGCTCGTCAATGTAAGCAGTCAAATCCTCTGCCTTTATTGAGGAATCCTTAAAGTCCTCAACTGCAATCTCCACCAGGGAACCATTCCCCTTAACCACGACTGTATTTTTATCATATTCCTTTGCATAATTTGTACAGCCGGTAAGAGTTCCCAGCAGAACTCCCACGATTACCATTATCTGAATCTTCTTCATCCTGTGCACCTCTGCTTTATTTTGTCAATTTTTCATTCTTATATATAACTCATATATTTTACAAGAGAATACATAATATTTCAAGATAAAGCGGCAAGAATTTCTAAAGAATTAAATTTTTTTGCCACATGCTGGCTGAAATACTCCCCTATCACATGGTCAATCTCCTGAAAAACCCCTTCCGCTACCTGAAAGGTATATAATTTATCCACCGGAGCACTTAAAATGTACTGCAGGGTATAAACAGAAGATTCCGAGAGATAATATATTCCCTGTGCTTTTGCCGCACACGCTTTGCAGAGCAGTCCATTCCCCGGTAAATAAAATGCCGCCAACTTTTCCTCCCGGCAATTTACACAGGCAAATGCCGCCATTGCCTCTCCGTCAAATGCCAGAACCTTCAATTCAAAAATCCTTCTGATTAACCGGTTTGGGATATCCGGCTTTGTCAATGCCTTCAATGTAATATAGAGGAGATTTAATATGTTCACATCTCCGATTCCCTCCACACAGAGGTACTCCAGGATATCACAAAAATAAGTTCCATAGCAGATTCCCTCGATATCATTCTTGACTTCCAGAAAGTATTCCCTAATCTCGCCTCCAAGGAGCCGGTATGCATCGTACCCCTCCAGCAGGGTAAATGTGCCGAAGTTAAAGGGCTCACTGATTCCCAAATAGGGACTGTTGGGCTTTCTCGCCCCTTTTGCAAAAGCAGTAATCTTGCCGCGTTCTTTTGTCAGAATCACTAACCGTTTATCATAGTCCCCTACCAAGGTACTGCTCAGCACCATCCCGGTAAGCTCTATTTTATCCCGCATATATACTGCCTCCTAACGCCTTAAGCTATCATCTCCCCTGCTTTCCGGGATTTAGTAATCTGTATCCCGGTATCCATAATTCTTAAGCAGAAATTCGCTGTCTCTCCAATCCTTTTTAACCTTTACCCAGAGCTTTAAATTCACCTTTGTATTTAACAGGTTTTCCATATCCTTTCTCGCCTGAGTTCCAATCTTCTTAAGCATCGCACCCTGTTTTCCAATAATAATCCCCTTATGGGAATCCCGTTCACAAATAATCGTGGCATCAATATCCACAATATTCCCTCTCTCCCGGTCCTTCATCCGGTCAATCACCACAGCAATTCCATGGGGAACCTCTTTATCCAGCAGGCGCAGGGCTTTCTCCCGAATCATCTCCGCCACAATGGCACGCTCCGGCTGGTCCGTTATCGTATCCGCATCGTAGTACTGCGGACCTTCCTCCAGATAGTCAAAAATCGTCCTAATCAGTTCATCCGTATTTTTGTCCTTCAGAGCAGACACCGGAACAATTTCCTTAAAATCATAAACCTCCTTGTAGGTATCAATCGCCTTAAATATCTCTGCCTCCTCAACCGTATCCGTTTTATTGATAACGAGAATCACCGGCGTGTGCACAGCCTCCAGCTTTTCAATGATATGCCGCTCTCCCGCCCCGATAAAAGTAGCAGGCTCCACCAGCCATAAAATTACATCTACCTCTTTTAATGTTTTTTCAGCAGCGTTTAACATATACTCGCCCAATTTATTTTTTGCCTGGTTAATGCCAGGCGTATCCAGAAATACAATCTGACCTTCTTCTCCTGTATATACTGTCTGAATCCGATTCCTGGTGGTCTGTGCCTTACTGCTGGTAATCGCAATCTTCTGCCCAATTAAATGATTCATGAGGGTTGATTTTCCCACATTCGGTCTTCCAATAATCGTCACAAAGCCTGACTTAAATTGTTCCATTATCTGCTCCTTTTCCCATGTTCCTTATTTTTTCTCGTTTTCAGTAGAGTCTTTTGCCTGCTCCTGGCTTAATAATGCTGTTCCGGCAGCCTCCTCTGGCTTTTCCACATCTGCAGTATGCACCGCTGCCTCCTTCAGCCGTTTCTTCTCTCTTCTCCGTTTTATCAATCTCCGGATTATTTTAACAATGACCAGAATAACTACCGCCCAAATTACCAGATAAGGAAGCGACACAACCAGCCATACAATAAAATCCGTGAAACCGTTCCGGATATTCCGGAGAGAGGTTTTCAGTCCGGTAGAAATTCTGGAGAGAACAGAGCTGTCATCCACCTCCACCGTATAATTTACCTCCTCTAGAACAATATTTACTGTGCTATAGGAAATCAAATCGTCATAAAGCTTCTTCTGGGATTCGTAATTCTCCAGCTGGTACCGTACCTCCGTGAGCCGTTCTTCCAGCGCTATTATATTCTCCAGGCTGTCCGCCTTTTCCAACAGTGTATTCAGCCGCTCCTGTTCGGTTTTCAGGGAGGCAATTCTGCTCTCGGTATCCGTATACTGCAAGGTCACATCCTCTGCCGACTCCGATTGGCGGATTACTGTTCCAAGATTTCCCAGCTGCCCTGCAAATTCATCACTGGAATCCGCCGGTATTCTGGCTGTCAGGTTCAATGTCCGGTATATGGTTCCCTGTATCTCAGAAGAGGAAATGTACCCCTCATACCGGTTAACCAGTTCCTTCAGATAGCTGTAAGCGTCATCAAAGGTTTCCGTCTCGTAATCGTAATAATACCGCTTGATAATCTTCTGACTGTCATTTTTCTTTACTGTGGATGACTGCGCCCCGGTACTATCGGAAGCAGCTTTCTCCTCCGCTAATTCAGCTGATTCTTCATAGGTATCCATATCGCCTGATACCCCTTCATCCACAGCATTATCCTGCAAACCATATCTGGCAGTCTGGATCCCATATGCTGCCTCTGTACTCTCATAATCCGACCTGGTCTTTGAATCACTTAACGAATTTCCACCACAGCCCGTTATGCCTCCACCCAGAACGGAGAGGACTGCTGCTGCTAACAGCGCCTTTCCTGTCACTTTTTTCATTTTGTTGTACCTTTCCCTTTTCATCTTTACTTCCTCCATTTCCATCCAATCTTCTTACCCAACTCACATAGTTACCTATAACCCGCCTGCTTATAAATACACAATAGGCTTATCATATAGGTGGAAATTTCTTCCGGAAATGTTGCAACTATTTATACAAGATTTTTTATCTCGTTAAACAGATTTTGTTCTCTCTGTATCACATTTTCATCTCCTATAGCGCAAATGATACTCTTTTCTGTCACTGCCTTTATCAGTGGCGCCAGTCTCCTGATTTCTTCCACTCCGGCAGATAACACCTCATCCCTGTCTTTTTGCAGCTGTTCATCTGTCACTCCTGACAGATAGCACAAAAAGTCATATTCTCCCTCTGCTGACGGCACAAGCGGAGCATCCAGCTTTGCAACAGCCCCGATAATATACTTTAACATATCCCGGTCTGAGGCCGCAAAGTGCTCTACATAATCCGCTGCATTTTTATATATCTCATAGGTTCTGCCTAAATTCGGGTCCCGATAGGATGTGAAATATGCATCTCCCAGCCTGTTAAAGTTACACATGGTGCCATAGGCCCCTCCTTTTACCCGGATATTAATCCACAGGTAATCATAGGCAAAAATCACCTGCAATACATGAAGGGCGCCTGTATATTCATACCCCTTCTCCATAAAATTGCCTGCTGTGGCTACATACTGCACCTTGCTGGCAGTTTTAAAGCCCTCATTTTTTATCTGTAAATCCAGCTTCTGCTCCACCACATCGGAGTGGTCATCATTCATGTACTGCTTCATGGAGCTCAAAGCTTCTGCCAGCACCCCTGTTACATCCGACTGTCCGGTATAAGAAATAATCAGATTTTCCGGCTTAGCCAGAGCATGCAGTGCTGCTTCCAGCTTACCGCAGATATCTCCGTAAACGGCGTCAAAATTCTTATATAAATTATTTACAAATTCATAGAAGGAGACACCCTCCATAATCTCTTTCAGATATGCCGCCCTGGAGAAATAGGACATGGCACGGTTGACTGCGGTAGAATGTCCATTGTCCTGAATTCCCATCTTCATCTGGGAAACCAGCTCCGCCAATATCTCCTTCATTCTTTTCTTATCTGTCACATGGGAGGTAAATAAAATCTCCTCCATCAGCGAAAGTGCATCCGGAAGATTATCATCCAGCACCTTCGTCTTAATACTCATGCTTACCTTATAATCTCCCAGTTCCTTTTTTACACTGAAGGAATTTAACTGCATTCCCACTCCGCCGGTCTTTAAGTCAATCTCATTTGCCAAATCACCATAGCTGCGCTTATCGGTATCCACTTCCTTATAAAGCGCCGCCAGCAGTGATACATACGGAAGTAAATCCACCGGAACATGGTTCAGCATAAAATTATAGCTGACATAAGCGATTCCGTTAGTAAAGATATCATGGCACACCACCGGAATCCCCTCCACAGACAGCTCTCTGTTTTTCAGATGAAGAGCCTCTTTTCCGATATCAGACAACTCCAGCAGGGGAATGGTTTCCAGCTCCTCCGGCGCAGAAGGCTCGGACTGGTACTCCTCCAGCTCTTCCGTCTGGCGGATAATTGCCCTTAACTCATCCTCTGAAAGTCCTGCCTTAAATGCGGCAAGCTTCTCTGCAGTCCTGGCATCATTTTCTTTATTCAACCCCTTCTTCGGCACAGCAGTCACAATCGTCTTATGGTTATTGTCAAGTACATATTCCTTCAATATATTGACATAATAATCCGTCCCAATCTGTTTTTTCAAAAATTCAAATTCTTTATTGAACTTTAAATACATAAACGGTTCATCTGCATCATAGAGCCAGCTGTTAAATGCCTGAAGCCCATACATGAGACCCTTTGGATAACGTCCATAATTCGCCTCCTTCAGCTTAAACTCAAAATGATTTAATGCAGCCTCTAACACTTTTCTCTCTATACCATTTTCAACCAGAGCAGCCAGCGTTTCTTCTATCACCTGAACAAACCGCTGCTTTTCTTCTTCCCTGCAGCCCTTTGCCACAACGGAGTAAACCGGCTGTTTGATTCCATCATCATAGGAGCTGAACACATCATTGCTGATTCCTGCATCCACCAAAGCCTTCTTAACAGGGGCTCCCGGAACATCAATCAGCGCATAGTCAAGCATCATAAAAGCGAGATTCAGGGTACGGTTTAAGCTGTTTCCCACTACCACATTATAGCTAAGGTAGGTGTTATCCGTCTCCTCCTCCGCATCTGCCAGCGGATAAGTCATTGTAATTTCCCTTGCATGCTTAAATGCCGGCTGTGTATTAATTTCTGAATCAATTTCCTGATAATCAAAATTCTGCAGATACTCCTCATCAATAAATGCAAGCTCCTTCTCTGCATCTACGTCCCCATAGAGATAGATATAGCTGTTGGAGGGATGATAAAACTTTCTGTGAAAATCCAGAAACGCCTCGTAAGTCAGATCCGGAATTGCCTTCGGGTCCCCGCCGGAATCACAGCCATAGGTGGTATCCGGCAGTAAGGATTTCTGGATAGCCTGCATCAGCTGCTGCTCCGCAGAAGAATAGGCGCCCTTCATTTCGTTATAAACCACACCGTTATAGGTAATCTCATCATCCTCCTGCTCTAAATGATAATGCCAGCCCTCCTGTTTCAGAATTTTATCATTGGAATAGGTGTTGGGATAAAACACCGCATCCAGATATACCTCCATCAAATTGCGGAAATCCTTGTCATTTACCGAGGCCACCGGGTAAACCGTCTTATCCGGATAGGTCATGGCATTTAAAAATGTATTAAGGGAGCCCTTTGCCAGCTCCACAAAAGGGTCCTTTACCGGAAATTTTCTGGAACCGCAGAGAACAGAATGCTCGGTGATATGCGGCACGCCCGTATCATCCGACGGCGGGGTGCGGAAGCCGATATTAAACACCTTATTCTTGTCATCATTTAAAACCAGCAGCACCTTTGCCTTTGTCCTGTCATGCTCTAACATATAGGCAGTACCGTTCATCTCCTCTATTTCTTCTTCCTTTAACAATGTGTAGTTTTTGATATCCAACGCTTTTACCTCCTGCTTCTATCCGATATTTAAATAATTTTCCTAATCATTTGTAATTATTTCCACTAACTTACTATACCATTCATTGTGAAAAAAGTCATTCCTTTTCGGTTTTGTTTTTCCATTACATGAAAAAAAGTATCAGAAAGCCTTCTTCAAAGTTTTCTGATACTTCCCAAAATATTATGCGTAGCGGAAGGGAGATTTGAACTCTCGACACTACGGGTATGAACCGTATGCTCTAGCCAACTGAGCTATTCCGCCATAAATGGAACCTACAGGGCTCGAACCTGTGACCCTCTGCTTGTAAGGCAGATGCTCTCCCAGCTGAGCTAAGATTCCATTGTGCGTTTGACACGTGTTACAGTATATAAAAAAGTAGAGGACTTGTCAAGCACTTTTTTACAAAAAATTCTAATTTAAAATATCTATACCGGCTTACTATCATCTGGAAGGTTTCCCTGCATACTCTCCTTTTTCTTTGTGGCATTTCGCAGCAGCTTATAACAGGATGCTGCCACCGGCACACCCAACAGCATCCCCACAACACCGCCAAGACCACTTCCGATAATGATGGCAGCCAGCACCCAGATTCCCGGAAGGCCAATAGAAGACCCCACCACCTTCGGATAAATCAGGTTTCCCTCTACCTGCTGTAAAATTACGAGAAAGATTAAAAATACAATCATTTGCTTTATGTCCACAGTGGCAATCATAAATGCCCCCAGAACCGCACCAATATAAGCGCCAAAAACCGGAATCAATGCTGTTAATCCTACCAGTGCCCCAATGGAGCCGGCATATGGAAGCTTTAATATTGACATCCCAATGGTACACAGGGTTCCCAGAATCACTGCCTCCGTCACCTGTCCCACAATAAAGCTGGAAAAGCATTCGTGCACAATTCCCAATACATATTGGGTTTTTTCGTAAAATGCTGTCTTCATAAAGGCTTTCATCATGCGATTAAGCTTTGAGCCGATATCTTCCTTACAGGCTAACACATACAGGCTAAAAATCAGCCCGATTACCACATTGGTCACAGCCCCCACAAAAGAACCCACAATCGTTGTTGCCGAGGTAAGAACGCCTTTAGTTCCCGTCATCAGTCCCGCCGATACCCTGTTAATAATATTTCCCCAGTCCAGCTCGATATTCTGCAGCTGTTTTTGTAATGCAGGCAGCTCATCCGACTTCTTAATCAGAAACTGAATCATATTCTGTAAAACATCCGGTACATCCTTTGAGATAATCGCAAAGCATTCCACCACCTGTGGAATGACAAGATAAAGAACAAAAATTACAATTAAAATCAACAATGCAAGGGAAAGTACAATACAAACGCCTCTTCTCGATTTCTTGACCCATTTATTCTGGCTCTTGGGAAAATAGATTTTTTCCAGCCGTACCATTAAAATATTCAGGACATATGCGATTATGCCTCCCAGTATCAGGGGATAAGCAACGGAAAACAGATTACCTCCCCAACTCAAAATCACTTGAAAATGTATCACAATCAGGCATAATGCCGCAACAATTAGTCCACACTCTGTAAACCGTTTTAAATCAAAATTTTTCAAAGCAAAACCTCCCATACTTCTTAATAAAAACAAGAACAGTATAACGTATCAGGCAAAAAATTACAATATATTGATACCTTTCACAATTTTTAATATAATATAAATAATATCAGGCATTGCATTTACAGCAAAAATCATGAGGAGGCCATTATGGATTCAGAAACACAGAGCATTTACACTACTATTATGTCCATTGCAGAAAAGATTGATAATGTTTTAATGAAAAAAGATATTACACACGAAAGTGTGAAGGAGCTGCTGCGCATAGATTTACGGGATTTTCTTATTTTTCTGACTATTGCAGACCACGTTGTTGCAAAAGACGAGATTCGCTATATCAACAAATCCCTCGGCTATAATTTTGATGATATGACCATGAAAAAGTTTGCTTTGGAAAGCAATATTGTACAGGAGGATTTTTTAAACACTCCTCCTGCCTCCATGCGTTATTTTTTGGAATACGGTAAGGACGACTTTGTTGTACACGAAGCAAAATACTATGATATCAAAAAGCTCTACATCCTCACCTTTCAGGCATTGGGGGAAGATTTTCTGTCAAGCTGCAAACACATGGATGTAACAGAGGTTAACCAGCTGACCCGCTACCGCTTTATGCTGGAAAGTAAGGTAAAGGCCTATACCAGAAGCGGCGGCGTTGTTTGCCTCGATGGCGTCTGCCAGATTGGGCAGGTTCAGCTCC
>JAXVOW010000265.1:0-5275 GCA_037301995.1 bacterium
CCTAACCCAAGGTAATGATTTGTATAAAGCAAAACACGGATGATCGCCCAGTGGCAAGTCATCCGTGTTTTGGGTATCAGATCATTTGAAAATGCTTCAGCGCCTCCACAATCGCGGCTTCCTTTTTCGGCGGGCACTGCGGCACTTTGGCACCTTCCTTCTTTAACAGATTATAGTTTTGGCCAACATCCAGCCCGCACTTCCGCTTAACCTGGGAGATATATAGGGAAGATACCTTCAGACCGGTATGCTCCAGCACATACGCCTTAATCTGCTCATAAGTCGCACCCTGCTGGAACCCGGACATATCCATATCCTCCAGCGAGAACTCCACACGAACCTTCTTCGAGTCGATTTCTCCCTTGGAAAGCAAGACAACCGTCTCAGTCTTAACTCTTTTGTCCATGCCGGGCCTCAGCTCCTGCTCCGCATTTTCTCTGTGCTCATGTTTTGCCTCAGCCAGATACTTAATATAGTCCAACTCCCGGCAGGCTTCTGCATATCTGTTATCAAAGTCGCCTCCGTAGTCTGCCGGAGCATAATCTTTTTTCCAGGTTTCCAGAAGATGTATGTAATCTCTTAACACCCCAGCGCAACCGGACTCAGGCTGGCTCACATCCAAATCATACTTGGGAATAGCCCGGGCCCCGGCAGAGGGCGGCTTGTCCGAGCCGATGCCAAAATCTTCAGCCAGCTTTGCCACCGCTTCAGAGCAGCTGAGATTAAACAGCTTCGCCACCAAATCAATCACATCGCCGGAGGTTCCGCATCCAAAGCAGTAGAAATAATCTTCGTTCAGCTTCATGCTGGGGTGCCGGTCATTGCGGAAAGGACAGGACACCATGTTATTTCGGTTCACGCTCAATACGCAATATTCAGCGGCCTGTTTAACGGTAACAGCCGCTTTTACAGTTTCAAAAATATTCAAGTCATGATTCTCCTCTGTGCTTTTTGTTAAGCCGTTCTCTCCATCCCGTTTCCTGACAGGCAACCCTGTTCGGCGCGGTGTCGTCCCCATCGTGGGGCGCTCGTTCCGCTTGCGGAAGTCATGGCGGTTTATCTCGGTCCGGACGGTCATTCGATTTTCAAGGTTCAACGAGCCCGAGGGCCCTGCGAGGCACTTTAAATGTTCATGAGAGGCTTACATGAGAAATACCCCTCACTTTACAATGGACATTTTTTCAATAAAAGTCAGGCATCTACCTAAAAAAATTTTTTTATGAGTAAAAGGCCCGCCGCATAGTCAAATCCCTGCGGCGGGCCTTCAGTCAGTTTAAACTTTTCGTTTTATGTAATTGTCTCTTGCAAAGCAAGTGCTTAAACAACGGCAAAGCGCTTACAATGAAGCGGACCTACGCGCCTGTTTTGTGCTTTTAAAATTACTAAATCGTAAATAAGTAAATTTAGAAAAAGTTGTTGACCAATCGTATTCACTTGGGTATAATTAAGTAAATCGTAACTTACTAAAAGTCATGGAGGTGCATCCATGTTTATCGGACGCAACACTGAGCTGAAAACTCTGGATAAGCTCTATCGCAGCAACAAATTTGAATTGGCCGTTATCTACGGCCGGCGCCGTGTGGGCAAGACGGCGCTGATAAACGAGTTTAGCAAAGACAAGGACACCATTTTCTTTACCGGCGTGGAAACCAACGCCAAGCAAAATCTTGAAAACTTTTCCCGCTGCATTATGGAATATCAGACAGGCTTTGCCCTGGACAGCAGCTTTGCCAGCTTCCAGGCTGCTCTGGAGTATGTGTTTCAGCTGGCCCAGGAGAAACGGCTGGTGTTGGTGATTGACGAATATCCATATGTCGCCCGGGCCTCAAAGAGCTTTGCCTCCACTTTGCAGCTGCTGATCGATAAGAACAAGGACAGCTCCAAGCTGTTTCTGATTCTCTGCGGCTCCTCCATGTCCTATATGGAGGACAATGTGCTGGCATATAAAGCGCCGCTGTACGGGAGAAGGACGGCTCAGCTGAAGATACAGCCCTTTGATTTCTTCGAGTCTTGCCGCTACTTTGAGAATTTCTCCGGGGAAGACAAGGCCCTGGCCTACGGAATCATGGGCGGAACGCCCCAGTATCTGATGCAGCTGGATGACCGGCTCTCCATTGAGGACAACATCAAAAATACCCACCTGAATCCGGCGTCCTCCATTTTTGAGGAGCCGAACAATCTGCTGAAGCAGGAGGTCAGGGAGCCGGCGATTTACAATGCGGTAATCACAGCCATTGCCACCGGCGCCAGCAAGATGAATGAGATCTCCGGCAAAATCGATGAAGACACCAGCGTCTGCGCCACCTATATCAAGAATCTGATTTCACTGGGCATTGTCAAAAAGGAAATGCCTTATGGGGAAAAGTCCGGCCGCAAGACGATCTATTCCATTGAGGATAATATGTTCCGTTTCTGGTATCGTTTCGTTCCTGAGAATACATCCCTCATTTCCCGGGGCGCAGCCGATTTGGCCTACAGCCGCATTGCGCCGGAGCTCTCCGCTTATATGGGCGGCGTGTTTGAGGAGATATGCAAGCAATATCTGTGGAGGCTTCTTCTGGCGGGCAAGTGCGCCGTACGCTTCACAGAGCTTGGCCGCTGGTGGGGCACTAATCCCAAAACCAGGACCCAGGAGGAAATCGACATCATGGGCACGGATAAGGATTCTGCCCTGTTTGGCGAGTGCAAGTGGACAAACGACAAGGTTGACCTGGGTGTGCTGGAGACTCTGGTTGTGCGCAGCAGCCTGTTTCACTTTGGAAAAATTCACTTCTATCTCTTTTCCAAATCCGGCTTTACCAAAGGCTGCATAGATAAAGCTGCAGAGATGGGCAACGTGAGCCTTGTGAGCTATGGCGATATGCTGAAGCAAATGGGATAAGGTTTAAAAAAATTTTTTCCGTCGCCATCGGGAGTAGATAAATAAACAGTCTCATGGAGGTTAATTATGATTAAGCGCATAATTAAGATTGGAATATGCTTTCTCCTTACAGCTGCTTTTGTTATGGGAATGTCACTTACGGCTTTTGCACATTCAGGGCGAACGGATAGCAGAGGCGGTCACAACGACACTAGGAATGTCAGCGGTTTAGGTTCTTACCATTTCCACTGCGGCGGATATCCGGCACATCTCCATATATCAGGATATTGTCCTTACAGGGATGTGTTCCCTACGCAGGTATCACTAAGTGCTGAGAAAACCTCATTGGGCATAGGAGAAACTTGCTCAATTTCAGCCTCTGTTTCACCATCTAATGCGTGCAACACAAGCGTGCTATGGACATCCAGCGACCCTGACATAGTGAGTATACAAGATGGCAAAATCACGGCATTGGGATTCGGCACGGCAACGATTAGTGCATCTACTTTTAATGACAAAGTTGGTTCTATCAGGATTACGGTTAAAGAAAAGGTGGCAGATTCCATTGAGATTAATGGCACACCGGAATTCACAGAAGAGCAATCTCCGGCCATTGATATCGGTGATACCGTAACTTTGAGTGCTATAATTCTGCCGGAAGACGTTGATAACCCATCCATAACTTGGTCATCAAGCAATCCAGACGTCATCTCTATTGATAATGGGGAAATTAAAGCATTAAAAGAAGGAAATTCTATAATCACCGCTACAACATCAAACGGGAAAACGGATTCAATCGAACTGTCTGTTCAGGAAGTTGTTGCTGAAAAGGTAGAAATACAACTGCCAGACGTTATAACGGTCGGTGATAAAGTTGACCTTAGGGTAAGGTTTTATCCGGAAAATACTTCCTATAAAGGCATAGAATGGAAAACAGGAAATAAGCAAATTGCAACAGTTGATGCGGATGGAAAACTACAAGCAAAAGAAGTTGGTGTAGTTTCTATAAGTGCAATACAAAAAGATTAAGCGAAACCGAGCAAATAAAGTCGCTTCCATAGTTCTTGATGTTGGTCAAAAGAAGGCACAGAAAAAGAAACTGCTGATTTTATGTGTGGTCGGAGTTTTTGCTATTGCAGCAGTTGTTGCCTCAGCCACTCTGTATAGCATGTCCATAAAATATGAACAAGCAATCTTCCTTTTAGATTGCAACAGGATTAATGAAGCAGCCGCACTGTTTGAAGAGCTTGGCGAATATAAAGACTCTGCAGAACAGTTTGCTGCTCTTATGGAAAAATCTACTTCCAACATACAAGACTAAGATGCTTTTGGTTGATGCCCTGCCATTTCTACATAATTCTGTCGGACATGTCGCAATAACGTTTTTTCTCACTTGGCGTTTTCGGTACACATTCCTCTGGCGGGACTGATTTTACAAAGATAAAATCTGCTCCTGTATTTCCGGTAGCCGTCCCGCTTTGTGGTTGAATAATGCAGCACGGCTCTCCTGGCAAATTACATCATCAAAGTATACGATTTCAAGTTGTCCTCAATTTTCCGCATTCTTTATCACACCAGCCCAGTATACCCCTTTCCCCCTAGACGTGAGAAAAAGGCCACCTTTCGGTGACCTTTCTCTATAAGATCAGCAGCCCATCCACACGGATGGGCTGCTGATCTTTGAAAAAAGGGAAAGCCACGGGTGCAGCCCGTGGCTTCCTTTTGTGGAAAAAGTCCCGCTGGACTCTTCCGCTTAATCAGTCTACCAGATACTTCGCGGAAAGGCCCTTCAGAATCTCTTCCGTATCTGCCATTATCTTCTCCACCATTTCGGTGGTACCCGGCAGGTCGGTGATGCGCTGAGCACATTCGCCTGCGCCGGCCATGGCGTTTTCCATATCTCCCCTATAAGTAGCTGCCACGCCTTTGCGCTCGGTAACCAGCAGGTCCATGGGGATCTTGGAGAAGTCATCGGGGACGCCTACATAGGAGCCGGGAGCATCTTTTGCAGTGGCATAGGCATGGGCCTGAGCGGCCGGAGTACGCAGCCAGCGAGCGGGACCCACAAAGCCTCTGGCAATAAGAGTTCCGCCATCCGGGCAGTCCACTACCAGCTTCTTCCACAGGTCGCAGAAGTCGCTTTCCTGAGTTGCAAGGAACCTTGTACCCATCTGCACACCGTCGGCTCCCATGGCAAATGCCGCCGCCACGCTCTTTCCGTCACAGAATCCACCGGTGCCGCAGACCAGTGTGTTTTCGTCGGAGAACTTCTCGATTATATCCGGCAACAGTGTCATGCTGTGCACCGGCTGCCATGCAGTGTGGAAGCCACCCTCATGACCGGAAGCTATCAGCACCTGAACGCCAGCCTTCTTGCATCTGGCAGCAGTACGCACGCCCGGGAAGACATGCATC
>JAXVOW010000266.1:0-10346 GCA_037301995.1 bacterium
ACTTCATCGGAAGCGGAGTCTTCCGGAGTATCTGCGGCTTCGTCGGAAGATTCAGCAGCTGGGGTATCCGTTTCTTCCATGGCAGCGTTATCCGGTGTGTCTGTAACAGTATCGGAATCCACAACGTCATCCGCTGCTTCCTTTGCCTCATCCGCATTTGTAAAATAAATCTCCTCCGGCATAAAGGAGCAGTATTTTTCCAGTACTTCTTTTACACGGTATTCATTGGCAAACTCATAGCTGTCTTCGTTGAGGTATAATGTAATCTCTGTACCGTGTATTTCTCTGTCGCCTGTGGACATTGTATAATCTGTTCCGCCGTCACATTCCCAGAATACCGGTTCTGCGCCCTCCTGATAGGAGAGGGTATTGATTGTAACCTTGTCCGCTACCATGAAGGTAGAGTAAAAGCCTAATCCAAAATGTCCAATAATCTGGTCATCTGTTGCCTTGTCCTTATATTTTTCCAAAAAGTCTGAGGCACCGGAAAAAGCAATCTGATTAATGTATTCATTGACCTCTTCTGCAGTCATACCAATACCATTATCAATAAAGGTAAGGGTTTTATCCTTGGCACTGGCAATTACGTCAATCCGGTACTGGATATCCTCCGGCTCTTCATATTCTCCAATCAGGGTCAGCTTCCGCAATTTGGTTATTGCATCACAGGCATTGGATACAACCTCACGGATGAATATGTCGTGGTCTGAGTATAACCATTTCTTGATAATAGGAAAAATATTTTCACTATTAATTGATAAGCTTCCTTTTTTCTTTCTTGCCATAAAAACATCTCCTTCATAAAATATAAAAATATGATAGTATATCAGATTTAAAAAGTCAAGAAAAAATTAGCACTCATTTTGAATGAGTGCTAACAAAAAAGATGAATCACATTTTTGGATTAAAGTTATCACATTTTTAATCTGTTATATTTCACAGGTAATGTGATTTGATTTTAATAATGTGATAATTTTTGAGGAAAATTCAGATTCCAATTCTTTATCCATTGTAAAAATTTTATAGGAAATTCCGCAAATCACATTTAATTTGTTCTCCTGAAAAATGATATTTAGGAAAATACCATCAATATCGTTGGAATTAAGTGATGAATTGGTGGAAGAAATAAGATTTTCCATCTCCGGGACAGAAGCTCTTAAAACAATTTTCAATAAGGAAGGTGTTCGCTTTCCTTTAATTAAGGTAAAGACTTTTTCCCTTGCAATGCTCCAGGTCAGATGGGAGCGCTGGGTTAAGGAGTGCTGAACCAGTTCCTCTTCTGAGAAGAAGCTGCGGTTGATATGTCCATCAAGGGAGTAGGTCATATCTGTTCGGATATCAGCGGATACAAATTCATAATCATTTAGTTGTTCTGTCTGGAATAATAGCTGCATAAATGGTTTGATATCTAATATATGAATTGACTGCATAACTGCCTCCCGGTTAAATCTGAAATTAGTTTAGCATTATTCCTTCGGTACTGCAAGAGATACTTTGAAAATGGGATATGACAGGTTTTCATCGGGGTGCAGTGTATTTATATTTGAAACTTATCAGAAAAAATGGTATTCTATTAGAAAAAGAAAAAATTATCTGGGGGTGGTTCTTTGGAGAAAAAGACAAGCATCCGGTGGAAGCTGCTGGCGATTGTGTTATTCCCTATTCTGCTTTTGGGACTGGGGATTTTTTTCTTCGGGATTATATTGATATATGGATTTGCAACAAATAGTGTCAGGGATGAAGTGGAGACTACAACTTACTTGTTAAAGGGATGCTTTGATTTGTCCGTGCGCGGCGATTACGTCTATGAGGATGGTATTTTTAAAAAGGGTGATATCAATATTACGGATTCCACAATGCTCTATGAGATAAAGGAAAATTCAGAAATTGATACTACTATTTTCTGGGGAGATACAAGAATACTGACTACAATTGAGGATGAATATGGAGTGTCGGCGGTCAGAACGAAGGCTGACAGTCATGTAAGACAGACCGTACTTGAAAATGGAGAGAATTATTTTTCCAAGAGGATAGATATTAACGGGGCGGATTATATAGGCTATTATACGCCGTTAAAGAATGATGACAACAGTATTGTGGGGATGGTATTCGCTGGAAAACCTACGAAATCGGTATATAGCCAGGTCAGAAAAATCATGCTGGTATTTCTGGTGTTCTCTCTTATTGCGATTCTGGCAGCACTGATTGCCGGCAAACGGTTTTCGGAAAGTATGATTGTAGATATTGGCTTAATTAAACAGTATCTGCATACCCTGTCAGACGGAGATTTAAATATTGTTATGGATGAACGGATTGTAAAGCGGACAGATGAGATTGGAGAAATCGGTGTCTACGCAGATAAAATGCGCGTGGCCCTGAAAAAACTGATTGAGCTGGATGCCCTGACCTCTCTGTACAACCGCAGGAGCTGCCATAGTAAAATTCGTGCACTCATCAGAGAAGAGAAAAAATTTACCTTTGTGATGTGTGATATTGACTGGTTTAAAAAGATTAACGACCAGTATGGGCATGAGTGTGGAGATTATATTCTGGTAAGTATATCGGAAATGCTGAAAAACAGTGTGCAGGATTGTGGTTTCGCTTCCCGGTGGGGCGGTGAGGAATTTTTATTGATTTACGAGCTTGGCTTGGAAAATGTGAAAGAAAAGGTGGAAAAACTTCTAGTGGATATCCATGACAGAGTGTTTGAGTATAAGGGATATGAGATTCATGTCACCATGACCTTTGGTGTGAAGGAGATGACACCGGGTATTCCATATGAGAATGAGATTAAAGTAGCAGATGACAATTTATACAAAGGGAAAAAGGCAGGAAGGAACCAGATTGTATGTTGATGACTGAAATGGGGGATAGTATGAAAAGGATGTGCATGGGAATGGCAGTTGCAGGACTGCTGATGCTGGGAGGCTGTAATAAGGTGCCTGAGAATACGGTATTTTCCCTGGATGACCTGGAGGGAAAGAAAATAGGTGTCCAGCTGGAGACAACGGGGGACGTCTATGCCACAGATATTAAGGATGCACAGGTGAAACGGTTCAATAAGGGTGGGGATGCCGTGGAAGCGTTAGCTGCCGGTGAGCTGGATGCGGTCATTCTGGATGATGGACCGGCAGAAATATTTGTGGAAGAAAATGATAATCTGCGCATATTGGACGAGCCCTTCGCAGAGGAGGAATACGGATTGGTGGTAAAAAAAGGAAACCAGGAATTACTGGACCGGATAAATGCCGCCTTAAACACCATTAAAGAAAACGGAATCTTGGAGCAGATACTGCAGGGATGGATATATGACGGAGCGAAGACTGGTGTATACCAGGGACAGGATAAGGAGACCTATGCAAATGGAACCCTTGTTGTGGTGACTAATGCGGAGTTCCCACCCTATGAAAGTAAGACGGAGGATGGGATTGCCGGCATTGATATTGATATTATGAAGGCGGTCTGTGATGAAATGGACATGAAGCTGGAGCTTAATGATATTGCATTTGATTCGATTATTGCAGCCCTGGACAAAGGTAGTGCAGATGTGGGAGCAGCAGCTATGAGTATTACGGAGGGACGTAAAGCGTCGGTTGATTTTTCAGATTCCTACACCACTGCCAAACAGGTTGTAATTGTAAGAAAAGATTGACAGGAGGCAGTACATGGAACAGTTATTAAACTTATTGCAGGAGGGCGTAACCGCTGCCCATGCAATTCGCTATGTGAAACAGGATTTGCTGGAAAAGGGATTTCAGGAGCTTTTTCTAAAGGAAGACTGGAATCTGAAAGAAAATGGAAAATATTATGTAAACTTATACGGGACGAATTGTGTGGCGTTTACAGTTGGCAGACGGATTGACAGAGAGCCTTCGTTCCGCATCTGCATGGCACACAGCGATTATCCTAACTTTCAGATAAAGCCCAATCCGGTTTTGAAGGGAGCCAATTGGACGAAGCTGAACGTGGAAATTTACGGGGGAATGTACCAGAAATCATGGCTTGACCGTCCGCTGGGGGTTGCAGGCAGGGTTGTTGTGAGGGGTAAGGCAGCCTTTACACCGGAGGTGCTTTTATATAAAAGTGAGCGTCCGCTTGCTGTTATTCCAAGTCTTGCCATTCATATGGACAGGGAGCTCAATAAAAAGGGAGCACTGGATGTGGCAAAGGAGCTGGTTCCGCTGGTTTCCCTGTCAGAGGATGGAGATTTGCTGGAGGAAATTGCAGGCACATTGGGAAGAGGGAAGGATGAAATTCTCGATTATGATTTGTTCTTATATAATATGGATAAACCGGTACTGGTGGGACTGGATTCGGCTATGCTGTCATCTCCAAGACTTGACAATCTGAGCTCTGTAGGAGCTATTTTAGAGGCCTTGGAACAGTGCGGAGAAGTGCCGGATAATACGATAGACGTGATGGTGGTATTTGACAATGAAGAGGTTGGAAGTCTTTCCAAACAGGGGGCAGACAGCGAGCTTCTCTCAATGGTACTTGACAAAATCGGAAAAGCAGTGGCAGGGAAAGAGTTTGTACTCCGGGATGTGGTGGAGGAGAGCTTTTTGCTGTCTGTGGATGTGGCACATGCCCATCATCCGAATTATGAAGAAAAGAGCGATGCAAGCAACAAGGCGTATATGGGACAGGGATTTTCCATAAAGCGAAGTGTGGGACAGAAATATGGAACCACGTCTGAGAGTGCAGCCATATTAAAGCAGCTTAGTGGGGATAGAAATATTCCTTATACAATTGCAATCAATAAGACCGGAATACCGGGGGGCAGTACGCTGGGGCCCATTGTGACTTCCCATCTGCCGATTCCCTGTGCGGACATTGGAATGCCGGTTCTTTCCATGCATTCTGCCAGCGAGCTTGGTGCGGTGGCAGACTATGATGCATTAAAAGCAATTATATGCGCTGTTTTTGAAGAATGCACACGGGCAGAATAGTTACTTTGACAAATGCAGAATGCTTTTGTATAAGACAATCCGCTTTCGCACACACTAACCATACGAGTTATATAATTTAGGAAAGGAAGTAACAAAGTATGAAAGCAGTTGTGAATAAGGATGGATGTATCAGTTGCGGATTGTGTGTCAGCACCTGCCCGGAGGTATTTTCCTTTGATGAGGATGGCATTGCGGAAGCCAATGGAAAGATAGACGATTCCAATTATGCTTCCGCAGAATCGGCACGTTCCTCCTGCCCGGTGGCGGTAATTGATATTATAGAAGGATAGCTTAAAAATATTCTGTCATTTTTTTCTCAATATGCTGTAGAACCATGTAAAGCAGCATGGCAATGACACAGAGAATCAGGATGGACAGCAGCACATTACTCATTTTGAAGGTCTGGGAGCCGTAAATAATCAGGTATCCCAGGCCTTCTCTGGCTGCAAGGAATTCTCCAATTACTACGCCTACAAGACAGAGCCCGATATTTACCTTCATGATACTTATAATGTTTGGGATATTGCTGGGGAGTACCACCAGCTTGAGGCATTGGAAACGGTTTCCCTTCAGGGTTTCGATGAGCTTTATCTTATCTGCGTCTACGTTTACAAAGCCTGTATAAATGTTTAAAATGCTTCCAAAAATGGCAACGGAACAGGCACAAACTATAATTGTCATCTTATTGGCGCCGAGCGGAACTTATTTAAAAGTAAGACTGTAGATTAAAAAAACACAATACTGCTTTCTATTATTTTTTTGTCGTCCGAGAGAGCAAATTCTTTAATTAGATTTCTCCAGAATGCCTTTTTATGTTCTCGGTCTAAGTTATTGTATATACCTAGCCAGTCAGATTCCAAAAAGTCATAATATGGCTGCAAATCACGTTCCTTTGGAATATCAATCAGATTGAGTTCTTTTAATTCTCTGTCCAGTTTCATATATTCTTTGTCGTATTCCTGTTCTTCAATACGTCCCTTTCGGTACATATTGTTTAAGCGGTTCATTTCATCTTTTAGCTTTTTGGAACGATTAATGCTTGGATTTTTGGGGATATTGTCATTTATTTTTTTGATTCTATAAATGTGATTGTATATGTAGGTTTCTAAATTTTCAATCATTTGTCGTTCAATGATAGTTTCACTGGTGCTCCTGTTGTAGTTACATGTTTTTTCAATGGTATGTTTGTTGCAGCGGTACATAAAAAGCTCTTTCCGGTATTCTCTTGGTTTTTGGTAATTTCCGGTTAAATTTCTTCCACAGTAAGGACATTTTACAATCCCAGTAAATAGAAAAATGTGATTTGCATTTTCAGAGTATCGTGCATTGCGCTTTTGAATGTCCTGCAACTTGTCAAATCGTTCTTTTGTGATATACGGTTCTACAAAATCAGGAACCCCTTTGTATTCTCCGTATAATAGCGTATCTTGCAAAAGGTTCCTCAGACTGGTAATATTCATGGTCATGTCATATTTACGATTAATATATGCAAGAGTGCCGGCTTTTGACTGGTGTGTTTCATAATAGTCTAATAAGTCATATAATATATGTTCTTTTTCTGCACATTTTATTAGATGCTTGTTTTTTGGTTCTCCGGTAACCTCCCACGGAAAGAGAAAGCATCTGGAGGGGCATACAACCTGTTTATTTTTAATTCGCATTTTATTATTGAACAGAATACGCTTGGATGTCTTTTTTGCCTCATATTCAGCCATTGTAAGGTATATATTGATTTTAAACACTGCATCTGGGTCTGCTGGGTCTAAATCCGGTTCTTCAATGGATACCCAGGTTACCCCGGCTTTGGTAAGTCTTTTTTGACATTCGTAGTATTCCCCCACATTACGAAAGAACCGGTCAATACATTTGAATATGACAATGTCAAACTTTCCTGCCTCTGCATCTTCTATTAGTTTCGCAAGGTCTTTTCGCTTCTTAATTTCTAATGTGGCAGATATTCCTTCATCTACATAGCTTCCAACATGAATAAGGTTTTGTTCCTGTATAAAATCATGATTTAGGGAAACCTGGTCTGCAATTGTGTAACCATTCTTTTTCTGTTCATCAGATGAACATCTGGAATAGTCTACAGCCCTTAAATTGGATTTTCCAGATAATTGTTTGTAAGTAGTCATATTATCACGCTCCTTTTGGGTATAAAAAATACACCCTATACATTTTAAGGTGCTTTGTGGTATAATATGCCTTGTCGAGGGGCATTATACAGCACCTTTTTGTTGTATAGTGCTGGCGGTTCTGGCTGGTGCCGGAACCGCTGTTTTTAATAGTAATAAGATTATTTCTGTAATGTATATTCACTTATTAATTTACCGATTTCTAAAATGTCACATTGTCCTTTGAATTCAAAATTTGCTTTTAACCCATTATTAAAGAAAAGAGATAATTCCGCATCCGGGATAAGTTCTGCAAATCCAACGGTTTGAACACCAAAATATTGGATATTGGAATAAGGCATTGTAAAAATTTCTTGACGTTTGCCAGTGATACCCTTTACATCTACTGTTATAATACGTTTCGAGGTAAATATAACCTGGTCTCTAATGGTCTTATATACACCAATAATCTCTTCACCGTTTATTAAAATTGCTACAGCGTTGTTGTTGATTTTAGAGTTGTCGATTTTTTGCAGATTAAATACTGCATTTTCTGAAAAGTTAATCATATAAATTCCTCCCTCATCCTGCTTTGTGTGCATAATATTCTAAAACATCAATATTTCTATCTCTGTTTTCGAAATCCAATTGCAAAATATGCTTAAGCTCATGAATATACCCGTCAGCCTGTTGCTCCCGGCTTAATCTGCTATTTAAAAAAATAGAATAGCTTCCGTCCTCGTTTACAGTAGAAGTAGCCGGAATACTGTTTTTAAAGTCTATATAATGTACAAAGATGTCACTTAGCATTAAAATTCTCCTTTTTTCGTTAGAATTGCGTATATTAGTATACTAACATACAAGCGTGACATCCTATGTCAATCTTCGCCTTTTTCTTTTCTTTTTAATGCTGTAAGCATAGTGTGAACCGTCTTAAGGTCTTCTGGTTCGGCATCTCTTGCGGCATCAAATAGAAGAGATAGGTCTTTGTTTTCGTATATTGCTTGTGCCATCTCTTTTGTTTTAGGATTTAAATAATATTCTTCCTCTGTATCTCTGCCACGTAGTGTATTTAAGTCTGTATTGAAAAAGTCCGCTATTTTTTCTTCTGTTTCAAAATCTGGTTCTCTTTTTCCAACCTCGTACATACTTATTGTTGATGCTGAAAGTCCTAGCTTTTCTGCAAGTTCACTTTGGGAAAGGTGCTCTCTCATTCTATAAAATTTAAGCATATCTTTAAAATCTGGCATTGTTTCACACCCTTTCATATAATGTATTTAGATTATTACACAGAACGTGAAAAAAATCAATAAAAATATTTCACAAAACGTGTTGACAAATACTCACATTTCGTGTATATTGACATCATCAACACGAAATGTGAGTGGAAGGGGTGATAATGTTGCTTGAAATGGATGCAAAGGCTATAGGAAAAAGACTTGTGAAACTTCGTGGGGAGAAATCCCAAGAAGAAGTTGCAAAAGCCTTGAATATCAGTGTTTCTGCGTTATCCATGTATGAGCGAGGTGAAAGGATACCAAGAGATAATATCAAAATTAGAATCTCTGCGTATTATAAGAAACCTATTCACCGCATTTTTTATGTCATGAAATAACACAAAACGTGAGTAAATAAGAAAACAGGAGGTAGAGAGTGACACCATTTGAAGAGGAACAGGATAAGAAAATCCAAGAGCAAAATAAAAAGATTGTGCATTACATATTCACAATCTTCTGGAGCATGGTTACTGCTGTTTTGATATGCTACTTGTATTTACACAAATAGCCATAGGTATAGCACAGATGTAAGAAGAGAAACAAAAACCGGAACTACTATGGAAGTGAAAAGAAAATGCTTAATTTTTTCAAGCTGAATTTCTTTGTAATGTCTTCCAAGATATGTGAGTTCAAAACTTACGTTTCCACCAGCAAAAATATCAAGGTTTCTTATGTAACCTTTTTGATTAAGGTATTCAACACATAATTTGATTTGCTGTTTCGTTAGTTTGGTATTCGTATCAAGTAGTTGCGTTGTAATACGTTCTCCATCTATGAAATTTTTATTACAGTATTTTAATATTTTCTTTTCCATGTTTGTCATGTGTATTACCTCCCATAAGAAAAGTATAACACAAGATTTAGTTTAATGAAAGTAACATGGACAAATATATCAGAATAGCATACTAAAAAGGAGTCTGCAGAAATGGACAAGTTGGAAAGGAGGGTGCTTATGGATTTGGCAGAAAAAATATTGAGACTACTTTTAGACTTATATGCAGACCAGGAACATATCAAGATTGATTACGAGATTATCAAAAAGGATGATAAGGCATCTTAACACTATGAAAGGAGGAGACATGAGACACTTTGAGAAGATGAATACTGCATTTTTCTTCGTTGCACTTGCAGGAACAATTGGTCTTGCAGCTGATGCATTGCAAAAATACAGTATCGTTTGGCTGTTAATCGTTACAGTAGGAGTTACCGGATTTGTAGTAACAGACTGCTGTATCAGATTAGTGGAAAGAGATTTAGCAGAACTGTTAAAAAAGGCAAAAAATAAAGGTCCGCACCGCCAAGCACACGACCTTTATAAATAAATCATTCACATATGATTTTTTGCTATTTTAACACAAATTTATGAAAAAGAAAAGGAGAAAATGTATGAACAATTTAGATTTTTTAAAATTTATGGATATGTTGGAGGATAAAGGTGTTGATGTATTTGATGCCGAACTTTCAATAAAGCGCAAGAGCGGCGGACAGGAAATTTGTATAAAAGGAAATCCGTTATTTGTACTGTGGGCGGCAGAGGAACTGGCAGCTAAGGCAATAAATTCTGCATGCAGCAAAACACCGTTGTCAAGGGAAGGTGCATATATGGATTTCTGTGAAAACTTAAAGGGACTGTTGAAACTGCAGGGGTCTAAAAGAAAGGAATAAATTATGCTTTATGGAAGATATAACAACAGGTACAAATGCCGGCTGTGCGGGGCTAACCTTGACCCTGGTGAAAAATGCGACTGCCAGCGTGAAAAGGTAAGGAAGCAGGAGGAAAGGGACCGGATTCTTGCAACCGGAAATGATGGACAACTTTATATAAGGAGTATGTTAAATGAACAGAATGTCAGAGGCGCAATATGATGAGCTTATAGACAGAAAGTATGAGGAACATGTTGACAAGATTTTATTTCCAGAGAAGGAGGAAGATTATGGAAGAGAGAACAGTGACGATTAACATTGAGAGATACGAAGAGCTTCTTGATATTGAAACGAGGGTAATG
>JAXVOW010000267.1:0-4102 GCA_037301995.1 bacterium
TTACACAGGCACCAATTCAGATTCAAAGGGAAGCAACAGCGTTATTGTGCGGACGGAAGAAGGGCAGAGAGTATGGGATGCATATGCTTCTGCCATCTATTGTGAGAGTTCTTCCAAAGAGCATGTCGTTGCAAGCCAGCACTTAAAGAAGCGCGCCTTAAACAGTTGTTTTGCAGGAATAAAGGAACGTTCTGTAAAAGAGAAAATTAATGTGACAGGCAGCCTGTTTACAGAGCCGGAGCTTACGTTAAAGGTAAGGATGAAATACTGGTTCAAATGCTTCAAAATCAGGGTTGGGGCAAATTATGGCAGGGCTTCCTGGATGTTATCGCTTTGTCTCGTCTGGAAAAATATAAAGCTTAAGGTTAAAAATGTGATGCGAAGGAGTTCTATATGTCTATGAAAGTGCTGATAACCGGTGCAAATTTTAATAATAAGGGTGCGCAGTCAATGCTTTTTGTTACAATTGATGAGCTGCAGAAAAGAATCCCGGACTGTGAAATCTATTTTGGATGTGGTCTTGGGGACCCGGAGCTTGATAATGTATGCTTTAAACAGATTTGCTTTTCGAGAGAGGGCAGGTATATTGCTCTTGGCGGAACGCAGGCGGTATTTAATTTTTTTGTCGCCATTGCCAAAGCGTGTATAAAGCTTGTGAAGGGAAAGCGCACCAATCTCTGGAAATTCATGGACGCCGGAAAATACATTTCTTCCATGAATCTGATTGTAGATGTCAGCGGCTTTGCTCTTGGGGACAAGTGGTCAAGACGTACCAATGAAAACTTCTTAAATACAATCCGCCTTGCAAAGCGGCATGATATTCCTGTTTTTATCATGCCCCAGTCCTTTGGTCCTTTTGAATTTCCTTCCGGTATGGAGGATATTAAGGATGAAATAGCGGATTTGCTGAGATATCCGGTCACGGTATTTGCCCGTGAAAAGGAAGGATACACATTTCTTACCCGGGATTTTGGCTTAAAAAATGTAAAGCTTTCAAAGGATTTGGTATTACAGAATGCCGGAGTTAATCTTAATCATATTTATGTGAATCCACCAGTATTATCCCTGCCGGAAATTCATACGGAGCATAATGTGGGAATTGTACCAAATGCACAATGCTTCAGGCACGGTAATGTCACAGAGGTTTTGGATATTTATCATGCCATAATAGAGGAGCTATTAGCACAGAAAAAAGAGGTTTATGTTTTCCGTCATTCCGGTGAGGATTTGGCATTTTGTAAAAAAATAGCGGAAATGTTTGAGGACGAAGCACGTGTACATTTACTGGAAAATGATTTTTCCTGCCTTGAATATGATGCTTTTGTGAAAAGCTTTGAGTTTATAATCTGTTCAAGATTCCACGGAATTGTCCATGCCTATAAAAATTATATACCTGCTATTGCTCTGGGATGGGCAGTAAAATACAGGGAATTGACCGAAAATGTGGGACAGTCTTCCTATATATTTGATATCACGTCAGATACATGCGATAAAGCTGCAATAATAGAGGCAGTCAGACGAATGGCTGATAATGCTGATAACGAAAAAGAAGCTATTAAAAATCATGTCTTGAAAATTCAGGCTGAAAATTGTTTTGAATGTATATCAGAATGGGTGAAGAGTAACAATGAGTAGAGAAACAACACTTGCTAAAAATACGATTATAATGTCTATCGGAACAATTTTACCAAAATTGTCCATGCTGATTACGCTTCCGATTATTACTGCAAAGCTTACGCAGGCGGAATATGGAACCTATGATTTGATTTCTACGCTGGTATCCCTGTTTTTGCCTGTCTCAACATTGCAGGTACAGACAGCAGCGTTCCGGTTTTTGATAGACTGTAATGACGATAAAACGAAACGAAACCGGGTGATTACCAATGTACTGCTGTTTGTAACGGTTTCTTCTATAATATCGCTGTCCATTCTTTATTTTGCATTATATAAGCTGTCATTTGAGGTGCGGATTCTCATTTGCGCATATTTTTTCTCTGATATATTATTTCTTACCCTTGTACAGGTGGTGAGGGGACTGTCCCGCCCTATGCTGTATTCTTTATGTACATCGGTACAGCCTATTGTCAATATGCTGCTGGTAATTTTAATGGTATACTATATCGATGGAGGGCTGATTGGAGCGTTAATTGCCATGACAGGCTCCACCATTGTGGCGCTTTTTATTGTTCTTGCGAAGGGACATATCATTTCCAGGATTGATTTCAGGCTTGTGTCAAAATCAATGCTGAAGGAGCTCATAAGCTATTCCTGGCCCATGATTCCCAACTCCCTGTCCTTATGGCTGCTGAATTTTTCAGACAGACTGGTTTTGCTTAATTTTATAGGAATTAATGCAAATGCGGTCTATGGTGTTGCAAATAAAATCCCGTCAATGTATTCTCTGGCAAACAGTGCATTTACCCAGGCGTGGCAGGAAAATGCATCTTTAAATTCAAAGGATGAGGATGTATCTGTCTACTATGGCAAAATGTTTGATAATATTTTGCGTATTTTGTCCGGTATTATGGCAATGCTGATAGCGGCAATGCCGGTTTTATTTATCATTCTGATACGAGGTGATTACGGGCGGCAGGCATATTGCCAGATGCCGATTCTTATGATGGCGATGTTTTTTTCCTCTATGTCATCATTCCTGGGGGGAATCTACATTGCACATAAAAAGACAAAGAGTGTGGGAGGAACCACGATTATTGCGGCAGTAATCAATCTTGTTGTGGATTTGCTTCTGGTAAATTTTGTTGGAATTTATGCGGCGTCTGTCTCCACGCTGGTGGCGTATCTGTTTCTTGCTGTTTATCGGATGCGGAATGTACTGAATTTCCAGTATATCCAATATAATTATGTGAATATTTTTGGCTATGTCCTGTTTCTGGTTATCATGTGTATTCTTTCATGGTTTAATAAGCTTCCCCTTAACCTGTTAAATATGGTTCTGGGAATATTGTTTGCAGCGTATATTAACCGGGAGCTTATCAAAAAAATGATTGTCATGGGAAAGGATAAAATAGCAAAAAAGCGTGAAAACGGAGTAAAGCATGGATGATATTTTAGTGTCGGTGGTAATGCCGGCATATAATTGTGAAAAATTCATAGGTACAGCAATTGAATCCGTGCTGTGTCAACAGGTTCCGTTAGAATTAATTGTAATAAATGATAATTCCACAGATGGAACAGCGCAGCAGATTCAGAGCTTCAGCCAGGACGGAAGGCTTATCTACATTTGTAATGAAACTAACCGGGGAGTAGCGGCGAGCCGGAATAAGGGGATTGTCCTTGCGAAGGGAAAATTTATTGCATTTCTGGATGCGGATGATTACTGGACGGAGGATAAGCTTTTAAAACAGGTGTCTTTGATGGAAAAAGAGAATGCGGTATTATCCTCCACAGCCAGGGAGCTCATAGATGAAAACGGAAACCTGACAGGGAAGGTTATTGGCGTAAGGGAAGAGGTATACTACAGGGATTTGCTGAAGGGAAATGTATTAAATACCTCCGGGGTGATGGTGCTTGCATCGGTTGCCAAGCAGTATCCCATGGTCCAGGACCATCTCCATGAGGACTATATCATGTGGCTGTCCATCCTTAAGGAATATGGGAAGGCCTATGGTATAAATGAACCGCTGCTGAAATACCGGGTGATGAAGGGCACAAAATCCGGGAATAAGCTGAAATCCGCAAAAATGACCTATGGTGTGTACCGCTATATAGGCTTTGGAAGGGTGAAGGCATTTTACTATTTTTGTTTTTATGCCATAAACGGAGTGATAAAATACTATTTCCCGGGTTAGAAGCTGTGGCATACAAGGAGAAGGACTGCTGTTTTTTTCAGTGGGGAGAGGAAAACGGTTTGCCATAATAAATGTAGTTAACTCAAGAAAACGTGTATTGTAAAAAATATGAGAAAGTGATATAATCGTGATAGTTTTGTAATTTGAAAATAATCTATTTCATATAGTAATAGCAGAGTGACAATAAGGAGGACGACATATGTGTGGTATTGTGGGCTACATCGGTAAGGAACAGGCTGCCCCCATTTTGTTAGATGGTCTGGCGAAGCTTGAATACCGTGGTTATGATTCTG
>JAXVOW010000268.1:0-3289 GCA_037301995.1 bacterium
GGCTGCATCTCACAATGTGTCGCAGGCATATATGCGGTTAGGTGATATTTATGAGAACGGTTTGAACCGGATTGATGAAAACGGACAGAAAAGTGACTTTATTGTTCCTGTGGATATAGAGAAGGCTAAGTCGTGGTATCAGAAGCTGGCGGACAAGGGCGATGATAAGGCAAAGGCTGCCGTTGAGCGGATTGAGTACAATGCAACCCATGCGGACAGTATTGAGTTTGAGGAAAAGGATAAGATATATTCCCAGATTTCAGAAAAGCGTAAGGCAAGGGGGATTGAATTCCGTTATAAGGCACAGGATGCAACAAAGCTTCAATATCAGTATACCTATGTACATGACCAGGTAGAGGGCTATATTCACAAGCTGCCGAAGGACTGGGTAAAGAGTATTGATGTAGACACAGATGAGGAGTACTATGCACCAAGCCATACCTATACGGATTTTGCCATTTATGTTACCTATACAACGGTTCCAAAGGATTCTGAGCGCAAGATTGATGATTATCTTTACTATATGAATGAAGCCTATGATTGTGATGTAAATATTACACCATACATTACAGAATATGCTAACGGTATCTCTGCCCGTTTCTATCATAAGGAGATTGACAAGGGAATTGTAACCTTTGTGTTTAAGCAGAAGAACCGGTGGGCATGTCTGCGGTTTGTGTGCTCCACTATGGATATCATGGAACAGTATAATGAGATTATATTTGAGGTGGCAAATTCCTTTGCATTTGTTATTCCAACTCTGTTGAGCAATAAGAGTGCTAACCGTACAGAGATTCAGTATTACAATGAAGCTCTTTATTATTATAATATGGAGGATTATGATAAAGCCATGAGCAATGCCACCATTGCATTGCAGAACGGCAGTGAGAAGGCAAGCTATCTGTTGATTGAGCTGTATTTTGATGAGGATAGTCCGTACCGTGATATCAGCAAGACCATAAGCTATGCAAAGCAGCTGTTTGAGGCAAATAAGGACCCGGATTTAGCCTTTTTAATTGGTACAATATATGACCAGCAGCTGAAGAATTATGCGGAGGCAAAGGTATGGTATGAGAGCGCAGACCGTTTGAATCATAAGCGGGTGCCGTTCTATCTGGGAAGATTCTATTACTATGGTGTGGTAGATGGAAAGAGGGATGGTGGCAAAGCGTTAGAGTACCTGAAACGGGCACTGGATAACGGAATCTTTGAGGCAGAACCGTATATTAAAGATATAGAGAGCTTAGGCGAGCCGGAGGAGCTTCAGTCAACCATTGACAAATGGGAGCGGGCCGTAAATGAGGGAATTGCGGATACTGCATTTAAGGTTGCCATGAACAAAAAGGAGCAGGTATTTTATCTGGCCAGTGATAATGAGATTGAGCAGGCATTTGTAAAGGCAATTCAGCTCGGCAGTGTTCAGGCTGCATATGAATATGGTGCATATTGTCAGGCGAGAGAGAAGGAAGAGGGATATTCCGGACCGATAAAGAGTCTTGACTATTTTTACCAGGCATATGAAGCCGGTTATGAGGATTTTAGCAAGGAATACCTGTATCAGGTAGTAGAGCATAAGATTTCAAAGGGCGTATCTGTGGAGGAGAAATTAAAGCTGTATTATGATGTGGCAAAGAAGGGCTCCATACCGGCGGTAAAACAGGTGCTTTCTCTTGTAGATGCGTTAGACCAGCCGACTATTGATTTATACGAAGGGCTGAAGGAGGTTGTAAAGCAGGGGGATGTGGACGCCTTAAGTGCTATGCACTTAATTGAGGAGAAGTTTAAGGAACTGCTGAATCCAGTGGAAAGTGATTCCAATAAGGTAATCCAGAATAAATTTTTCCGGCTGCAGGTTCCGAGAAGCTGTACGGCAGTTATCAATGACGAGGGTGGTACTATCCGGTTTGCGGATTCTGCTGTGGAGTTTGCGGTGGCAGAAATGCCGATTAAGGTGGAGTCTGAAGAACAGTACAATAAGGTATTTAACCTGATTTATAATGAATATGCCGGGGAGGAAAATTCAGAAATCCTCGTTGCCAATTCCAGAATGGTGGGCTCCGGTATGCTGACCCGTAAAGCCGGCAATAACAAGTACAGTATTTTGTTGATTAGCTCCAGAAACCAGTATCTGTTTAAATTAAGCTCCATTGACAGAAGGGAATTGATGCGGTTTAAGGAACAGGCATTAGAGATTGCTCTGACTTTGGTTGAGTCCGGTGAGATTTATGTGGCAACCGGAGATAAGGCGAATAAGCACATCGGATTAACGCTGTTAATGTCCAATACCAATGATGACGGAATGCTGTCAATTAGTAAGGATGAGGACGACGATGGTTTGGTTTTTGTGTGATTTTAAACAATCAATCGTTATATAGTGAAAAGGTCATAAGAGGGGAATTACGCTGATGCGTATCCCCTCTTTCTTTAAAAGAAAAATAGATAGGAGAAGCTATGCTGACAATTTCAATTGATACCGGAAGCAAGGAACCCATTTACGAACAAATATACAAGTATATCAGGGAAGAAATCGTCAACGGGAACATTTCCTGTGGAACCAGACTGCCCTCCAGCAGGGGAATGGCAGCCCATTTGGAGGTAAGCCGCAATACCATTGATATGGCATATGGACAGCTGCTTTCAGAAGGATATATTGAATCGGTTCCGAAAAAGGGCTATTTTGTCAGTGCACTGGATACATTATATTCTGAGGGAATACATATCCGGGATATTTCCCGGCAGGAAGAGACTTCAGAAAAGGAATATATGGACAAACCGGAGGATAAAACGGAGTATCGGATTGATTTTTCCCCAAGTGGGGTGGACATGGACTATTTTCCGTATAGTAAATGGAGAAAGCTCATGAAGGAGTGCCTGATTGACGATAATAAGGAATTATTTTTGTCCGGCAGGCATCAGGGAGATATTGAGCTTCGGAGGGCAGTTCAGAATTATCTGCATCAGTCCAGAGGTGTGAGATGTAAGCCGTCCCAGATTATTATCGGTGCGGGAAGCGATTATATGCTGCTTTTGCTGAGCCGGATTCTGCCGGGGGAGCAGTATATTGCCATGGAGAATCCGGTCTATAAACAGGCGTATACCATATTTAACAGCGTGGGGTATCCCATTACACCGGTTCCCCTGGATGAGCAGGGAATCCGGGTGGATTTGCTGGAAAAAAGCGATGCCAATCTTGTGTATGTTACACCGTCCCATCATTTTCCGCTGGGAACGGTTATGTCGGTGAGCCGGAAGCAGAAGCTTTTGTCCTGGGCATCCAAAAAAGAGGAGA
>JAXVOW010000269.1:0-4070 GCA_037301995.1 bacterium
CAAGGTGATTTCCAGCTCCCTTGATGCAGTAATGGCATCATCAAAGAACATTTCATAAAAATCACCTAAGCGGTAAAATAGAATACAGTCCTTATATTCTTCCTTTGTTTTACAGTACATTTCCATCATTGGTGTCATTTGTGTTTGCTCGCTTTCTTTAGATTCTGAATCAGATAAATGGTTAATACATTTCTACAATTATGGTCTGGCTTCTATCCAGCAAGTCGTTAGAGTTGCTGCTGAATATGCTTTTTGCTACTTCTTCAAAAGAAATATCTTTGTTATTCGTCAATACGACAAAACAGCTTTCACCGGCAGCGTTTGGCATGGTTCCTTTTAATTCTAAACGGTATTTGTATGTAATGCCGTCTGCTTTCCATGTTCCGTCACTCATCTCATCATAATTTTCCACAATACCATTCCTATCAGAACTTTCATGTCTGCTTACAATATCCGTTCCACAGCCATTAGTGAAAGCAAGCACTACACAACAGACAATCAACATTATATTTTTTATTCCCTTTGTTTCTGGGTGCGTTTGCATCTTTACTTTCATTGTGTCAGCCTCCGTTCTAAAAATCCATTTTTCTATAGTTTAAAACCAATATCCGCTTATCGATACACTCCATACCAGTTTTTTCCTAATTTGGTATAGCCTATTGAAGCTATCAGACCGCATAATACCGTTATAATTTTTATTAGATGAAATCTATACACGCTTTTAAAACTGTCATGACTATAAAAAACAGTAACATAAAGATTAAAAATGCTGTTTCCCCAATAAAACTTCTGGAAAAATAACACCACCGTTTTAGTCGTTTATATTTGCGTTCTGAAATTTTAATCAATCTTCCGGTTCCCCATTTAATCAGGGGAACTTTGTATTGATACCAATGGTCGCTATTATCCATATAAATCTGTTGTTTTAAATAGGGCTGTCCGATTTTGCTTTTTGTACTTATATTCGTAACAATATATAACATTTATCGATATAATCTCTTTTCCTTTGGTATTTATACATTCAATCTGCTATATTCTTATTTAAAAAGCTTATCCATGTCTTTTTCAGGTTTCATTATAGCATAATTTACTGCCTGATAGATTGTAAAACAATTTCTGATATAATTTCTCAATTTTCTTACTGCATTTAGCCCTCCTTCAATTCACAAAATGTCATACAAAATTATTTTATCATATCAATCAGTTTCAACCGTTTGCTCTTGGCAGCCACTAATATATCAATTACACCTTCTGGAGAAGTGTATTTGGAGGTAATAAAACTTGTGTCCGGTAATGCATCACAGGCAAGTTCTTCCTTTATAAAATCATAATAGCAAACATATATACCCCTGCCGGTTCCGTGAACAGACAAACAGGGAACTGCCTTTATACGATATACCTCAGCCCAAGGTGCCGCTTTCAATAAGTCTTTTAAAATAAAAACGATAATAAATGCAAGAATCACTAAAGAACATAAAAAATATGTTTTTAAATCAAATGCAGGATCACTGACACCACTTTTCACAATACCAATGATAAATATTACTAAATATATTACAATGCCAATGATAATTACCCGTAAGCTATGCTGTAAACGCTCTTTCATTGTAATTTCTGTGTAGCCTGCGGGTGTTCTCAATAAACGCTTTACATTAACCGGTAATTGTTGTGCAATATTCCATGCTCTTTTTCGGTTCAGTTCCTTTACCAGCCATAGGATAAGTAAAGGAATTGCTATTACAACTATTAATACAAATATCATTAGTAATAAATCCCGCATTGTCGTGAACCCTCCATTTAAATTTCAATTTCCTATTAAATGTTACTAATCAGTCTGCTAACTCACCAATATAATAAAACCCTTTTGCCTCTGTAAGCTTCACATTCTGGAAGGTACCAATCAAAGAGCTGTCCCCTGGAAAATGAACTAATATATTATTGGAAAGCCTTCCAGTTAACAGATGTTCATCCTGCTCGTCTAACCCTTCCACTAAAACCTCCAAAGTCTTTCCCTCATCTTTGCTGCAGGTTTCCTTTGCAATCTCCTGTACTTCCTTTAACAGACGGTCAAAACGTGTTTTAATCTCCTCTTCTGTCGCTTCAAATTCCATAGCTGCCGCCGGAGTTCCGGTACGTTTGGAATAAATAAAGGTAAAAGCCGAATCAAACCGTACCTTTCTTACCACATCTATTGTATCCTCAAAATCTGCTTCTGTCTCCGTCGGAAATCCAACAATAATATCGGTGGTCAGAGAAATATCCGGTATTGCAGTTTTGATTTTCTCTACCAGTGCAAGATAATCTTCTTTTGTGTAGCAACGGTTCATATCTTTAAGGACTTTCGTACTCCCGGACTGCATCGGTAAATGAAGGTGTTTGCAAATTTTTTTCGATTTAGCCATAACCGCAATCAATTCATCGGATAAATCCTTTGGATGGGAGGTCATAAAACGAATCCGTTTTAATCCGTCTATCTGTTCCACCTGTTCCAGCAGCTGTGCAAAGGTAATCGATTCTTCTAAATTCTTGCCATAGGAATTTACATTTTGTCCTAAAAGCATAACCTCTACAACGCCATCTGCCACCAGGCGTTTAATTTCTGCAATAATGTCCTCCGGCTTTCTGGAACGCTCCCGCCCCCGGACATATGGCACAATACAATAGCTGCAGAAATTGTTGCAGCCAAACATAATATTCACACCACATTTGAAATCATATTTGCGGTCACTTGGCAAGTCTTCCACGATTTCAGAGGTACCCTCCCAGATATCAATGACCATCCCCTTTGAATTTAATTTATTCTCAATCAGCTCGGCTAATTTGAACACATTATGGGTACCAAAAATAATATCTACATGGCGGTAGCTCTGCTTAATTTTTTCCACCACTAAACTTTCCTGCATCATGCAGCCACAAAGGGCAATCAGCATATCAGGATTCTTTTTCTTATATTTTTTCAGTTGTCCAAGTCTTCCGTATACACGCAAGTTTGCATTTTCCCGGACAGTACAGGTATTCATAATCAGAAAATCTGCATCCTCACTCTCGGAACGTACATACCCGATGGTCTCCAAAATACCCTCTAATTTTTCGCTGTCCTTTGCATTCATCTGACACCCAAAGCAGATACTGCAATAGGTAAGGGGACGTCCTAATTCTTCAGACTTACTGGCAAGGCGAACTTTTAGGCGCTCCATGATTTCCTTTTGTTTTAATGCTTCCAGTTCATTTATATTCTGTTCCGTTCTCATCGTATTCTCCATTCTGTAAATTCTCGTAAAAAAGGTCAAAAACCACATATCTAATATACAAAATAATCCCTTAAAAGGCAACTGGCTATTTTAGTAATTCCTTTGTCTTTCCTATGAGATACAATGGAATATTGATAATACATTCCTGTTCTTTATATCCTAGTCCGGAATATCGAAGTGCTTCCTTCGGATTTTTGTCAGATATATATTTTTTCAAGCTTTTGGCATGTGTAGCTTCTCCTGCCTTAACCTCTATTGGTATAATCTCCATACCGTTTTCCCCTGCTCTTTAGAAAGTAAAACGCATACTTCTCCGACTCATTTCCCGGAAAATAAACTCCCGGCATAATGAAATGTTATTTATCAAGAGCTTCGTACAAATATTCAAACGCTTCCTCCGCATTACACTCCATATCCGGACTGACCAGAAAATCATCACTTTCCTTGTCTGCGCGGAAGAATTTCTTGGTGGAAACATTCATGTATAAGCCGGATTCTGGCAGCCGAAAAATTGTAATATCCCCATAACCGGACGGTATATTGCCGGGAGCCTCTCCGATAATCATTCCTAAGTGGTTATCCTTGATGTATTCCGCAAACATCATGGCGGAGCTGAAGGTTCCGGAGGAAGTCAGCACATATACATTTCCGTTAAAGGTTAGTTCCGTATATTTTTTATTTTCCATAATACCTTTACCCATAGGAAGGTTAAACATCCCAAGCCGCCAGTTATAGGTATCTGTCTTGTAGGTATCAATATCCAGATAATGCAGGAATTCATCTATCACCAGAGAATTACCGCCGCCATTGTTCCGGATG
>JAXVOW010000270.1:0-1713 GCA_037301995.1 bacterium
AGGAAAAGGATTTGCCGAATCTCTTTTTCATCCGGATGGATGCGGAGAATATTGCAGATGTTTTTGCAGCGGGAGAAGTAGGAAGGATATATCTGAATTTTTCAGACCCTTGGCCGAAGGATCGCCATGCAAAGAGAAGGCTTACTTCGCTTCAGTTTTTAGAGCGTTACGAGAAAATCCTTGACAGGGAAGGGCATGTGATTTTTAAAACCGATAACAGGGACCTGTTTGATTTTTCACTGGAGCAGGTAAGGGAGGCTTCCCACTGGACTCTTCTCAATTACACCTATGACCTGCATCATTCGGAATATGTGGCGGGCAATATTATGACAGAGTATGAGACCAGATTTGTGGAAAAAGGAAATGCCATCTGCAGGATGGAAATGGTACAGAATATTTAAGTTCACATTATGGCAAGGGAGGCATAGTATAGTAACAAGAATATCCGGGATGGGTGGTCTATGAAAAATATGAATTGTCAATTTAGCGGAAAGCTATATGCAGTGAAGCGGCAATATCCTGCAATTGTGCAATTTGAGAAACGGATGAACACAGTAAAAAGAGAGCTGAACAGAGATTTCACAAAGAAAGACAGATGCCGGTAATAACAGGAATATTTTGCTTCCGATTGGGAAAAATTATAAAATAAGAATCAGGCGTTTTGTCTGGTTCTTTTTGATTGTATTTACTAAGGAAATATGGTACTATGGTACTAATTACTGGTTTATGCGGATATTGCTTCTGCTGTGGTTTGCAACAGATAAAATATACAGATTATGAATGGAGACGGCTATGGAGTTCAGACCCTGTATTGATATACATAACGGAAAAGTAAAACAGATTGTGGGGGGCTCATTGTTAGATGCCGGTAATCAGGCAGAGGAGAATTTTGTGTCGGAGCAGGATGCTTCCTTTTATGCGAAATTATACAAGGACAGCCATATAAAAGGTGGTCATATTATACTGCTCAATAAGGCAGGGACTGCCTATTATGAAGAGGATGTACGGGAGGCAAAGCTGGCGCTTGCAGAATACCCCGGCGGGTTACAGTTAGGCGGAGGCGTTACCGCAGAGAATGCAGAAGGCTTTCTTGATATGGGGGCAAGCCATGTAATTGTTACGTCCTATGTGTTCCGGGATGGCAGGGTGGATTATAACCGGTTAAAAGAGTTGCTTAATGTAGCAGGCAGAGAACATTTAGTGCTTGATTTAAGCTGTAGAAAGCGGCAGGGACAATATTATATTGTAACGGACCGCTGGCAGAGATTTACAGAAGAAGTGGTATCAAAGGAGACAATTGAGAGGCTTCAGGATTATGCAGATGAATTTTTGATTCATGCAGTGGATGTGGAGGGAAAGGCAAACGGTGTGGAGCGGGAGCTTGTCCGAATGCTTTCCGAATTTGCCAGTATTCCGATTACCTATGCCGGAGGGATTGGTTCCTACGAGGACATTGAAACAATCCGGATACTGGGCAGGGGAAAACTGAATATAACCATTGGAAGTGCACTGGATATTTTTGGTGGTACTCTTGCATATGACAGAGTTATCCGCATGATGGATGCCTGACAGCTGACATGAAAAAATAAGTTTTGATTATAGAATGGACTATTAAAATGAGGCAGAAAAAAGTTTGGGATTTTTTAAAAGACAAATACGTATATACAGTAACCTTTGGAATTGCGTTAATTATGATGATTGGAGCGTGGTATA
>JAXVOW010000271.1:0-16125 GCA_037301995.1 bacterium
GTAAAGGATTTAGAGGAAAAAGGTGTCCGGATTCTTTCAGATGAGCAGGCGTTAAAGGAATTAGAGTCGGGAACGGTTGTAATTCGCTCCCATGGAGTGGAGCGCAGCATTTATGAATTAATACAGGAAAAAGGATTAGAGCTTGTGGATGCCACCTGTCCCTTTGTTAAGAAAATTCACAATATTGTCGATAAAGACAGTGCCAGGGGAAAGCAGATTATTATAATTGGAGATAAAAACCACCCTGAAGTAATGGGAATAGTTGGTTGGTGCAATCAGGCTCCAATTGTGTTAGAATCAGAAGAAGAGGCGGAAAATTTGTCTTTTTCAGGCGATAAAGAGATAAGTTTGGTGTCTCAGACGACATTTAATCACAAGAAATTCAATAAGGTGGTTGAAATTTTCAAAGAAAAAGGTTATAATATAACCGTTTATAACACCATATGCAATGCAACAGAAGAAAGACAAAGAGAAGCAGCTTCTATTGCTAAGCAGGTAGATGCAATGATTGTGATTGGTGGGAAGAACAGTTCAAATACACAAAAGCTATTTGATATTAGTAAAAAAGAATGTGCAAATACTTACTATATACAGACACTCGTTGACTTGGATTTAGCTGCTTTTGAATCCGTTGGTAGGGTAGGTATTACTGCAGGGGCATCTACCCCTAATCAAATTATTAAGGAGGTTCATGGTAGCATGGCAGAAGATTTTGGAACAATGTTTGAAGCCAGTTTGGCAGAGGAAAGCAGAATTAGTGTAGGAAAGATTGTAAAGGGAACCGTTATTGATGTAAAAGATGACGAGATTATCTTGAATATCAATTATAAAGCAGATGGTATTATTACAAAGAATGAGTATTCTAATGATGTGAATATTTCATTAAAAGATAAGGTTCAGATTGGTGAGACAATTGAAGCCAAGGTTATTAAAACCAATGATGGTGACGGTCAGGTTCTCTTATCTGTTAAGCGTGTAGCGGCAGAGAAGGCAAATGAGAAGCTTGAGGAAGCCTATAACAATGAGGAAGTATTAAAGGGAATTGTTACCCAGGTTTTAGATGGCGGTTTAAGTGTTACCGTTGAGGAAGCAAGAGTATTTATTCCTGCAAGCCTTGTATCAGATACTTATGAGAAGGATTTGACAAAGTATAAGGACCAGGAAGTTGAATTTAAGATTACAGAGTTTAATCCTCGCAAGAGAAGAATCATCGGTAACCGTAAGATGTTAATTGAAGCAGAGAAGAAGGCTGCAAAGGAAGCGCTGTTTGCAAGAATTAATGTTGGAGACACCGTTGAGGGTACCGTTAAGAATGTGACAGACTTCGGTGCATTCATTGATTTAGGCGGCGCAGACGGATTGCTTCACATCTCTGAGATGTCATGGGGAAGAGTAGAGAACCCTAAGAAGCTGTTTGCAGTTGGCGATAGTGTGAAGGCAATTATCAAGGATATTCAGGGTGAGAAGATTGCATTAAGCCTCAAGTTTGAGGATACAAATCCATGGTTGACAGCAGATGACAAATATGCAGTTGGGAACATTGTAACCGGTAAAGTTGCAAGAATGACTGATTTTGGCGCATTTGTTGAGTTGGAGCCAGGTGTAGATGCATTATTACATGTATCACAGATTGCAAGAGAGCATATTGAGAAGCCATCCAGTGTATTGTCTGTTGGTCAGGAAATCGAAGCTAAGGTGGTTGATTTCAGATTAGAGGAGAGAAAAATCAGCTTGAGCATGAAGGCTCTACTTCCAGAAGAGGAGGAAGCAGAGGAAGCTGTAGAGGAGACTGCTACAGAGGAATAATAAATTTACAGAATGACCTCGCTTTAGGAATACTAGGGCGGGGTTTTTTTGCTTTGGTTGATAAAAATGAGAGGATGTGGATAGACAAATGGCATATGATTACGAAAGCTTTAAGAAAGATGTCTATGGGCTTACGAATATTAATCTGACCTTATATAAGGAGAGACAGATGAAACGGAGAATCGAATCTCTGATGAACCGCAAGGGATATCATAATTTTGAGGATTATTTCCAGGCAATGAAGAGGGATGATATTCTGTTGCGCTCCTTTGTGAGTTATCTTACAATTAATGTATCAGAATTTTATCGAAATCCAAAACAATGGGAAGTTTTTGAGAATGAAATGATTCCATATATGAAAAAGGAATTTGGAAACCGGATTAACATATGGAGTGCCGCCTGTTCCACAGGAGATGAGCCCTATACGATTGCAATGCTGCTAGCAAAATATGTTCCGCTGAGCCAGATTCACATTTATGCAACGGATATTGATGAGGATGTACTTATGATTGCGAAGGAGGGCTTTTATCTGACAAGAAGCCTGGAACGTCTTCCGAAAGAATTGCTGTCAAAGCATTTCACGAAAAAGGAAAATGGATATCAGATTAATGATGATATCAAGACATGTGTAGAATTTCGCAAGCATAATTTGTTGGAAGACAGATATCCTGCCGGGATGCATATGATTGTATGTAGAAATGTGGTAATTTATTTTACAGATGAGGCAAAGGACCGGGTGTACAAGAATTTCCACAACAGTCTGGCTAAAAATGGTGTTCTGTTTATCGGAAGTACAGAGCAGATTATCCATGCCAGGGAAATTGGATTTGCTGCCACAGATTCATTTTTTTACCAGAAGGTAGACGTAGATTAAATGCTTTAATATAAGGGGGAAATATGAAAAACAGTCAGAGAATAGTTTCAGTTTTTTTATGTATTATGCTGGTTGTAATGCTGTGTCCGGGCTATGTTTTAGCCACTGGCACACAGGCAGACAGCACGGAGGAGACTGCCGGACAGCAGGTTGTTCAAACGGTGAAACTGTCAGTTAAGGAGGCTACCGCCACCAGTGTGACGTTAAAATGGAAGAAGCTTGACAATGTATCCCAATATTATATATACCGTTCCTATAATAGGAAGAAGGGGTATAAAAAGATTGCCACAGTGAAGGCATCCAAGAATACATATAAGAACAGTAAATTAAAGGAAAAGAAAAATTATTATTACAAGGTGGTTGCCTTGTTAAAGGACAACAGCAGGGTTACCAGCAACATTAAAGTAAAGGTGAAAGTGAAGGGAAATTATAAAACGGGCTCAGTGTATGGACCGTCCCTGACGCAAAGGCAGCTAAAATATGTAAAAAATGCAGTTGCAAATTTTGTGAATGTCTATACAGAGCCGGGGATGGACGATTTCGTGAAGGTGTTTTATGCACATAATTATATATGCAACCGCTGCTCCTATCAGAATAAGGGCTGGTGGGTAAAATCTGCCAATACCGCTTACGGAGCCTTTCGCTATAAGAAAGCACAGTGTTCCGGATATTCCAGGGCATTTAAGGCGTTGTGTGACGGTATGGGGATTGGGTGCCGGTATGTACATGCCAATTCTAAGGCGATGAATCCGTCTCATCAATGGAATCTGGTAAAGGTGGATAAAAAATGGTATTTGATTGATACCCAGTTAAATGATAGTTCAGGTGGATATTTTTGTTTTCTGATTGGCAGTAAAACCAGTAAAAAATACTTTGGAAATGTATACAAATACAATACAAAGGGCATGCCAAAGCTAAGCAAATCAGATTATGACTACAGTAAATATTTTGAATAGCTTTTAAAGTCTGTTAATGCATTTTTGATATAGGATATCTGCTTAGGCTGGTCTGCAAAGAGAAGGGAATCCAGGGTCTGGTAATTGCACTTATCTGCTGCAGAATATTTGAAAACATCATATTCATTTACGGAAAAGCATGGAATGAAAGCATCTGTTTTCTTAATATAACAGGTGCTTTTTGTTGCCTTCTCTTTGTTTTCCGCCGCTACATAAGCGGCAACGCTTTTGTGGATTGCCATATCCTCCTGTGGAAGATAGTAATAATTTTTATAGTCTTCAAAATAATGCATCAATGTGTCCTGCACAATGGGGAGACTGAGAACTGCCTTTTGCTCCAAAGCATTTAAATACATGCCATTGGCAGACAGGGTCAGCCGCTTTGGCAGACGGGCACAGGCGGCATAGGCGAAGCTGAATTTTAATTGTTTGCCATCAGCCATGGCGTCTAAAGAGGTAACGTCTATCTGTTCAAAAAACGCTTTATAATTCAGGATATGGCTAATCTGGGGCATGCCGAGCAAATCATCGTGGTTATGGAGAAGCAGTACCTGTTGCTTTTCATAATCCGGATGTGCAACATACCGCTGGTATATATGGATTAATTCTTTGCCGGTATAGGTGTCTTCTCTATGAATTCCAAGATACTCTTCAAGGGAAACCTGTTTCATGCTGTCTAAGAAAAATATTTTTTTATAGGAGCGGATTTCCTTAAAAATATCTATTTGAATAAGGCTTTTATCTACCGAAAAGGGAATGTCCAACAGGTCAGCCTTTTGCCTTAAATAAGGTAAATCAAAGCCCAGTCCGTTAAAATGAACCAGATGGGTAAAATCCCTGCAAAATGCGTCAAAGGCAGACAGCATTTCCTTTTCACTGTATCCGTCATCATTAAACCATTGCATTATCCGTATACTGTCCTTTTCGTACCACAGTGCGCCGATTAGGTACAGGGTGGTGTTTCTGGCAGCAAATCCGGTTGTCTCAATATCAAAAAACAGTAATCTGGATTCCGGATAAAAATATCTGTAGTATTCTGGTATGGGAAGCTGTTCGGTTTTTTCTGTGTATGTAAAGGTCTTCATATCGTATCTCTCCCAATATCAATATCTAGTAATTCTATAATAGCATAATTCATGATAATGTGCTATAATCAATAAAGCGAAAGAGAGAGTTTATCAATAAAGGGGAATTTTATGATTGGATATATCAAAGGTACGATAGAAGAGATTCTTGCGGACAGTGTACTTTTAGAAAATAATGGAATCGGTTACCATATCTATACATCGGGAATGGTGTTAAACAGCATTACAGGCGTGCATCAGAAAATGAAGCTGTTTACCTATATGCATGTCAGGGAGGATGAGCTGTCACTGTTTGGGTTTCCCACCAAAGAGGAGCTGGATACGTTTAAGCTGCTGCTTGGTGTGAATGGAATCGGCCCCAAGGCAGCACTGGCAGTTTTAACAGTATTATCGGTAAAGGAGCTTGCACTTGCCATTATGGCAGGGGACACGAAAGCAATTACCAAAGCAAATGGTATTGGTGCCAAAGGGGCAGGCAGGATAATCATGGAATTAAAGGATAAACTGAAGCTGGATGACCTGTTTGTGGCACAGGAGGGCGGAAGCGCAGAAGGTGCAGCAGGCAGCATGGCAGATGCCAAAGGCGGCGGGGTTCAGGATACCGTCCTTGCACTGGTTAGTCTTGGATATTCTGAATTTGAGGCAGTAAAAGCGGTCAAGCAGATTCCGAGGGCGGATTCCATGGAGCCGGAAGCGCTGCTGAAGGAAGCATTGAAGAAATTATTTTAAAAATATATTAAATTTAGTAAAATACAGTGGTATTCATATAATATAAAATATATAATGGAGTAATATGATAGACAGAATGATAAGTACCCAGATTCTTCCGGAGGATGTAAAGATTGAGAATAATCTGAGACCCACCATGCTTTCGGATTATATCGGGCAGGAAAAAGCAAAGAATAATTTAAAAGTATTTATTGAAGCGGCAAAGAATCGTGGTGAAGCATTGGATCATGTATTGTTATATGGACCGCCGGGACTTGGAAAAACCACCATGGCTTCCATTATTGCCAATGAGATGGGAAGCAGCCTTAAGATTACTTCAGGACCCGCCATTGAGAAGCCGGGGGAGCTGGCTGCGATTCTCAACAATCTGAACGAGAATGATGTGTTGTTTATCGATGAGATACACAGATTGAACCGCCAGGTAGAGGAGGTTCTCTATCCGGCGATGGAGGATTTTGCAATTGACATCATGATTGGGAAGGGACAGGCTGCCAGAAGCATCCGCCTGGATTTACCGCATTTCACCCTGGTGGGAGCAACAACAAGGGCAGGAATGCTGACGGCGCCGTTAAGGGACCGTTTTGGCGTGGTAAATCGTTTAGAGTTCTATACGAAGGAGGAGCTTTCCCAGATTGTGCTCCGGTCAGCGAAGGTGTTAGAGGTTGCAATTGATGAAAGAGGAGCCATAGAGATTGCAAAGCGCTCCAGGGGAACACCGAGACTGGCAAATCGGCTGCTAAAGCGTGTCAGAGATTTTGCGGAGGTTTCCTTTGAGGGATATATCAGCGAAGAGGTTGCTAGGGAGGCGCTGGACCGTTTAGAGGTGGATTCCTTTGGTCTTGACCAGGTGGACCGGAATATTATTTTGACAATGATTGAAAAGTTTACCGGCAAACCGGTGGGACTGGACACCCTTGCAGCAGCCATCGGCGAAGATGCGGGAACCATAGAAGATGTATACGAGCCCTATTTGATACAAAACGGGCTGATTTCCCGGACACCGAGAGGCAGGGTGGCAACCGAAACCGCATACCGGCATTTTGGACTTGCCCATTTACTGGAGGAGCGGAATTAATACGGAAAGAAAATAGTATGGAAAGGCGTGGTACAAATTATGACAGATAAAAATGATATTCCAGTGGTTATCAATGGACGGATTTATAACTTAAGCGGATATGAGGATACGGATTATTTGCAGGAGGTTGCAAATTATATGAATAGCAAGATTGCGGAGTGTAAGGCGTCAGACGGATTCCGCAGATTAAATGCAGAATATCAGAATATTCTTCTTGCAATTAATATAGCGGATGATTATTTCAAGGTAAAGAATGAAACCGGAAAGCTCACAGCACAGGATGATGAAAAGGAAAAGCAGATTTATGATTTGCGCCATGAGGTTATAGAAACCCAGATTAAATATGAATCTGCCATGCGTCTGGTGGAGGAGTATAAGGAGCAGGTGAATGCCCTTCAAAGGAAGATTATCCAATTGGAAGCGGAAAAGACAAGACAGGAATGATACTATAAGGATGTATGCCTATGTCTGATATGGAGAATAAAAAAATGAAACCTGAAATTTTAGCGCCGGCAGGCTCCATGGATGCCTTGAAAGCGGCAGTTTTTGCCGGCGCAGATGCGGTGTATCTTGGGGGCAGCAAATTTGGTGCAAGAGCCTTTGCAGACAACTTTGAGGAAACCGCATTGATACAGGCAATTGAATATTGTCATATATATGGTGTTAAGGTTTATCTGACTGTTAACACCTTATTTCGTAATGAGGAAATAAAGGAACTCTATGATTATCTGGAACCATTTTATAAGGCGGGATTAGATGCGGTGATTGTGCAGGATTTGGGAGTTATGCTCTGTATTCACAGGTGGTTTCCGAAACTGCCAATCCATGCCTCTACCCAGATGACCATTACCACGGAATATGCATATACACTCTTGAAGGATTATGGTGTGACGAGAATTGTTCCTGCCAGGGAGCTTTCCATGGAAGAAATCAAAGGCCTTAAAACCGGCATAGAGGCTCCGGAGGTGGAGGTATTTGTCCAGGGGGCGTTGTGCTATTGTTATTCCGGTCAATGTCTGATGAGTTCCATGCTGGGAGGGCGAAGCGGCAACCGGGGACGATGCGCCCAGACCTGCCGTCTGCCATATAGGGTTTTTGATGCGGCAGGACAGCGGATAGATACAGCAGGAGCGCATATCCTAAGTCCAAAGGATTTGTGTGGTTTAGAGGCAGTGCCGGAATTAATCCGGGCAGGGGTGGATTCTTTTAAGATTGAAGGCAGAATGAAGAAGCCGGAATATGTTGCGGTCTGCGTCAGGGCATACCGGGAAATTGTGGGTGCAGTATTGGACGGCAGGTATTCCACTGAGCTGGTGGATGCATATAAGAGTGAAATGGCAGAGGTTTTTAACCGGGGTGGATTTACAAAGGGATATTATTACCAGAAAAACGGAAGGGATATGATGTCTGTAAAAAATCCCGGAAATACCGGCGTGTTAATCGGAAATGTGACAGATATTTATAAGAACCAGATTCAGATAAAGCTTAAGAAACCGGTATATAAAGGAGATATTCTCGTACTGGATGGCAAAAAAGACAAAATTACACTGACATGTAATGTGGACGCAGAGCAGGGGAAGAAGATTACCCTGAATGTTCCTAAGAAACAGGAAATCGTTAAAAATGCGGCAGCAGCAAGGATGCTTTTAAAGCCCCTGATGAATGAGCTGGGCGAAATTATACAGCAGGAGCCAAAGCTTCCACTGACGGGAAGGATAGAACTGCTTACCGGATTTCCGGCGAAGCTTACATTGTCCGTAAATATTAAAGGAAGGGAATATTCCATTACACAGACAGGCGAGATGGTGGAAAAGGCATCTGCCAGGCCGGTTACAAAAGAACTGGTGATGGATAAAATAGGGAAAACCGGTAATACAAGATATTTTTTTAAGGATTTTGAAAATAATATATCAGCAGATGCGTTTTATTCTTTAAAGGACCTTAAGGATTTGAGAAGAAATGCAATCAGGATGCTGGAATTGCAAATCCTTTCGTCCGGCAGAAGATTCGTGGAAAAGCGTGCAGATATGCCGGAAGGAAAGGATATGTGGAGGCAGAGCGCCACAGACAGGCTTCCACAGCCAGAGGATGAACAAGCTTTGGATGTAACGGTAATGGTATCCGGAATACAACAGTTTAATGCTGTAAAAAAGGATTCCCGCATAAGAAAAATATATCTGGATTTGCAGTATTTTAAAAATGAGGATATAATAACCATTATAAGCGATAATAGAGAGAAAGAATTATATCTGGTTCTGCCCCCGGTTCTGCGCAGGGGGGTTTTGGAGGATGTGGCAGTTTTATCTGGATTAAAGAAACAAAGTATATCCGGTGTTGTTGTCCGAAATTTGGACGAACTGGCGTATCTGTACCATGCCGGCTATTGGGGCAAAATTATTACCGATAACAGCCTTTATGTGATGAATGATTATGCTGCAGCATTTATACGGAGTGTTTTTCCGGATGCCCGGGTTACGGTTCCTGTGGAATTGAACCAGCGGCAGATAAAAAAATTATCGTTTATCCAATCGGATTGGGAGATGGAGGTTTATGGATACCAGCAGCTTATGGTGAGTGCACAATGTCTGCAAAATACTGTAAAGCATTGCAGTCATACAAGTGAGACGTTCCAGATGCAGGACAGGTATCACAAATCCTTTTTTGTTTCCTGCATCTGCAAATACTGTTATAACATTATTTATAATGGCATTCCAACGGTTCTTTTTGATTTGGTGCAGGAAGAACGTAACGGAAATGGTGTCCGGCGTCTGCATTTTACAAAGGAAAGTGAAGAGGAAGTACAGAAGGTGTTAGATGTTTTCTTTGGTGGGAAAGGCTATGACGGAGATAAAACCAGGGGACATTACAATCGTGGAGTAGAATAAATGGCGAGTATTATAATCAACGTATCAAAGTATATTATTTTAATATTGATGGTGCTGTATACACTGTCGTGCTTTACTGTTTTTAAGGAGGGCAGTGAGGCAGAAAAGAACCAGAAGCTGAATAAACAGATTATTTATGTTTTTCTGATTCATTTTCTGTGTTATCTGACACTGGCATTAAGTGATACAGAGCATATGATGGAAATTGTAATTTTTTATGGGCTGCAGATTTTTGTAGCCACCATTTATATGTATATTTATCATTATATTTACCCGTATTCCTCAAGGGTTATAACCAATAATATGAGTTTTCTTCTGCTGATTGGATATACGATGCTGACAAGGCTTGATGTTTCCAAGGCAAAAAAACAGTTTGTGATTGCCACGGCTTCGCTTATATTAGTATCTGTAATCCCCCTGATTATGGATAAATACAAAAATCTTAGAAATTATGGCATCATCTATGGAATTATCGGTATTCTTGCATTAAGCTCGGTATTTGTTATTGGTGTGGAGCAGTATGGCTCCAGAAACTGGATAAGTCTGTTTGGTATTACAGTCCAGCCGTCCGAATTTGTTAAAATTTTATTTGTTTTCTTTATTGCAAGTATGCTGTCCAAGAGCAGGGATTTTAAACAGATAGTCATTACCACAGCCTTTGCCGGTGTGCATATGATGGTTCTGGTGCTGGAAAAGGATTTAGGTGGAGCTCTGATTTTCTTTGTTATTTTCATATGCATGATATATGTGGGAACAGGCAGGATAAGATATCTGATTGCTTATATTGCCGGTGGTTTTGCCATGGCTGTTCTGGCATTTCTGCTCTTTAAGGACAAGCTGTTTGACCACGTTATGGTGCGTGTCAATGTCTGGAAGAATCCATGGGAGGATATCAGCGGTTCGGGATATCAGATTACCCAATCATTGTTTGCTATAGGCAGCGGTGGATATTTTGGTACAGGACTCACAAAGGGTTCTCCGGATGTGATTCCCGTAAGTGAGAGTGATTTTATTTTCTCTGCGATTTCGGAGGAATTTGGCGTATTATTTGCACTGGCATTGATTTTAGTGTGCTTTAGCTGTTTTATATGTTTTATAAATATTGCTATGAAGGTTCGTAACCGTTTTTACAAGACTATGGCGTTTGGATTTGCAATCTGTTACATTTTCCAGACCTTTTTGTCCATTGGCGGAGTAACAAAATTCATTCCGTCTACGGGAGTTACGATACCCATGGTAAGTTATGGAGGAAGCTCGGTGTTAAGTTCCCTTGTGATGTTCTCCATCATGCAGGGAATCAGTACGATTGAAAATAAAGAGGCTAAGAAAATTGAAGAAGAAAGAAGAAAAATTGAACAAAACGCCAGGGAAACAAAAAAAGCATAAAAAAAGGGAAATTGACCGTAAGCTGCTTACCCCCGACCAACAGGCGTTCCTAGAAAAGGAAGAAAAAATTGATAAGATTAATGAGAAATTAAACCGTCCGATACTTGGCATTACGTATTTGTCCGCGTTTTTAATAATCGGATTAATGGCATACATTTTACGGTTTATGATTGTAGAAAAGGACGAGGTGATTGCGAATGCTGCCAATTCCAGACTGGACAAATATGCGGCAGATGTAATCCGTGGAGATATTGTAACCAGTGATGGTAAAACCGTAGCCACCAACGATGGGGAAACACGATATTATCCATATGATAATCTGTTTGCCCATGTAGTAGGATATTCCGAGTATACCAAGGCGGGCATTGAGCTTGTTGGCAATTATTATCTGTCTGACAGCCATGCAAATGTGCTGGAGCGCTTTATTAATACGCTTCGGGAGGAGAAGAACGAGGGAGATACCATTGTCTCCACATTAAATTATGATTTGCAAAAGACAGCTTATGAAGCCCTAGGCAGTGCAGATGGTGCGGTGGTGGTTATGGAGCCGGATACCGGTAAAATTCTGGCTATGGTTTCCAAGCCGGACTTTAATCCCAATTATATTGATGAAGTGTGGGCAGAGGCAAACCGGGAAGATTCAGACAGTTCCGTATTGTTAAACCGCGCGACCCAGGGATTATATCCGCCGGGCTCTACCTTTAAGGTTTTGACAACCTTAGCCTATATGAGGCAGAATCCCCGGAAATATGAGGATTATACTTATAATTGTTCCTCTGAAGAGGAAATATTTAATGGGGTATCCGTACATTGTTTTGGAAGAAAAATTCATGGGGAGCAGGATTTGTCACAGGCACTTGCCAATTCCTGTAATCAGGCCTATGCAGATATTGGCATTAGTTTGAATGTGAATAAATGGCGGGATACATTGGAGAGCTTTTTATTTAATAAGTCTCTTCCATATACAGATGCGAGTGCCACAAGCCGTTTTTATCTGGACAGCAAATCGGATAAGGGATATATTCCCCAGACCGCATTTGGACAGGGTGACACTCTGATAACACCGCTTCATAACGCCATGATTATGTCCACAATTGCTAACGGCGGACTGATGATGAAACCATATTTTATTGACAGCATTGAGAATTATAAGGGAACCCGCATAAAGAAATTTTCTCCAGACTCCTATGATACGTTAATGACGGCGGAAGAGGTGGAGGTATTGACCCCATATCTTAGAAAGGTTGTAACAGAGGGAACAGCAGCAAGCTATTTTGCAGGGGCATCCTACGAAGCGGCAGGCAAGACCGGAACAGCAGAATATGCCAATGGTGCACATGATTACTCATGGTTTGTCGGGTATAGCAATGTGGAAGACCCGGATGTGGTAGTCAGCATTATTGTGGAGGAGTCTGATGTAAACGGTATCAAGGCAAGCGCCATAGCCAGAAGTATTTTTGACCAGTACTATAAATAAATATTTAGATTTGCCTTGCGTTTTTATTCATAAATTGCTATACTTGGTTTAATTAGGCAACACACCATGTGTTCGTAAAGCCATATTTACAAACAGGTCTTTACAGTATAGGAGGAACAGCTATGATAGAAGCAGTAAGCTGTGGCGGTGTGGTAATCTTCAGAGGTAAGGTGTTGTTACTTTATAAGAACTATAAGAACAAGTATGAAGGCTGGGTTCTGCCGAAGGGTACGGTAGAAGAAGGTGAAGAGTACAAGGAAACGGCGCTTCGTGAAGTCAGAGAGGAAACAGGAGTAAGCGCACAGGTTATCAAGTATGTGAATAAAAGTAATTATACTTTTAATACCGCATATGACGTAGTGAATAAAGATGTACATTGGTATCTGATGATGGCTGACAGCTATTACAGCAAACCTCAACGGGAAGAGTACTTTATGGATTCCGGATACTATAAGTACCATGAGGCGTATCATTTATTGAAGTTTCCCAATGAGAAACAGATATTAGAGCAGGCCTATGGTGAATATCAGGATTTGAAACAGAGTAATCTGTGGGGCTCAAAAAAGTATTTTTAAGGAAAAGAAAAAGAAGCTGGGAAGGATTCTGGCTTCTTTTTATATATGTATCTGATAACAGCGCTTATGAGAAAGCAAATTCTGCAAACACATTTTTTCAAGGAGAGGGTATCCGTTATGAAGAAAAAAAGGATAATGAATATACTGATGGTGTTCTGTCTGCTGGCGGCGTTAGGCTGTGGTGGTTATCTGGCATATTATTATTACAATAGTAGTAAAAGTGAGAGCGCAGTGGAGGGACTGCGGGGTAAAATTGGAGATGATGATACCGGAGATAAAAATGCAGATGTAAATGACAACCCGGAAATGGTTGAAGTGGATGGGAAAATGATACAGAAGAAGTTTGAACAGCTGTATCGGGAGAATCATGATTTTATTGGATGGCTCACAATCGAGGATACAAAAGTAGATTATCCCGTTATGTATACTCCGGAGGATGGGGAAAATGGAGAGTATTATATTCACCGGGATTATGACAAACAGTATTCTGCCGCAGGTCTTCCTTTTGTGGATGGCAACTGTGAAATCGAGAATCCAACGGATAATCTGATTGTTTATGGACATAACATGAATTCAGGAAAGATGTTTCATGATATTTTGCAATATGAGGATATGGAGTTCTATAACGGCCATAAAACCTTTCGTTTTGATACAATCTATGGGGATGGTGTCTATGAGGTGGTGGCAGCCTTTTATGGGCAGATTCTGCCGGAGGAGTCTACCGCATTTAAGTATTATGAATTTGTTAACGCCGGCAGTGAAGAAGAGTATTTGGATTTTGTGGAGAATGTAAAAAAGATGTCGGTGATTGATACCGGGGTAGAAGTGAAGTATGGAGATAAACTAATTACGTTGTCTACCTGTGCGTATCATGTAGAGGATGGACGTTTTGCTGTCATTGCAAAGAAGATACAGTAAATGGGCAGTTAAATTCATTTATTTGGGACTTGACAAAGTGCCCATGACACTATATAATCATTTTCGTTGGTTTCAACATGCCGATGTGGCGGAATTGGCAGACGCACCAGACTCAAAATCTGGCGGTGGTGACATCGTACGGGTTCGACTCCCGTCATCGGCAGTATTTGACTCCTTGGTTTTCAAGGGGTTTCTTTTTTTGTGTTGTATTTCGTGCTGCATTTCTATTTTGAATGGTTCCTGAACAAAGCTCCTAACGGTATTGCTCAATATTAAATTCTTTTACAACCTTGAGAACCACACCTGCTGTGCTGTAATTATGTATTTCACTGGGGGGAATTTTCTTTCCAAACTTACTGATAGGATTTAATCCGGAGGAGGTGTATCTGCGGATATATATTCTTCCATCCTGGTCTAAATACATTACGATATCATTATATTCAGGTACCCGTGTCTGGGATAGAAGCAAAATATCATTTGTGTAATACATGGGTTCAAAATTTGCAGACAGTATTTTTATTCCAAAATCAGCAGCATTTTTTAAGCTGCGGGGATATTCCGTAATGTCTAATGGTTCAAAAATACTGTTGTCATAGAAGTGGCTGTCCTTCATGTTACCGGTGGGAAGGAATACTGGAATAATATCTTTTCCTGCATTGGATGGATTTAAGGTTGTTGTCTCCTCTAAATTTATTAAAGCCTGAATAGAGTAAAAGGAACGCTTTGAAAGCACTCTTAATTTTCTTATGATTTCCTCCTCCTGAACAGAATAGATAGAACGACCTAATAAATTGTCAATGGAGCAGCCGAAGACATCAGCAATTTTAGTGATGGTGGACATTTTTACATCCTGAGATTTGCCATATATGAGTGAGCGGAGAGTATCCTCGGATAAATCGGCACGAAGAGACAAAGCATTCAGTGTAAGCTTCTGTTCTTTTAATTTAACTTTTAAGTTGTTTCTGAAAATTTGTAAATCCATTCAAATAACCTCACATAATTATCTATCTCCATGCTTATTTTAATATGATTTTTGAAAAATGTAAATACTTGGCGGCAAAAAAATTTTTTTTGTCTCTATTTGGAAAAAAGAGAATGGGAAAATATTTGTATTTAAGAACAAGAAATGATATAGTAAAGTGGAATATAGACAACAGGGTGGCATTATGGAATTTAACTGGAAAAATATAAGAAAGCCGTTAGCTGTATGGTACCAGCAAAACCATAGAAAATTGAGATGGCGTGACACGAAAAATCCGTATCACATATGGATTTCAGAGATTATGCTTCAGCAGACCCGTGTGGAGGCGGTTAAGGCATATTATGACCGTTTTATGCGGGAAATACCGGATATTGAAACCTTGTCAAGGATATCGGAGGATGAGCTTTTGAAGCTTTGGGAAGGGCTTGGTTATTATAATCGTGCCAGAAATCTGCAAAAGGCGGCAATCTGCATTATGGAGAAGCATAATGGGGAGTTTCCAATGCGTTATGAGGAGGTACTGGAGCTTCCGGGGATTGGGGAATATACTGCCGGGGCAATCTGTTCAATTTGTTTTGGTCTGCCGACTCCGGCAGTGGACGGAAATGTGCTGAGAGTGGTGGCACGGCTGACGGACAACCATGATAATATTGATGATATAAAGACGAAAAAAAGGGTGAGAGAGAACCTTCTGCCATTATATAGAGAGGGTGAATGCGGCTTGTTGACACAGTCACTGATGGAATTGGGAGCGGTAATATGTATTCCCAACGGAATGCCCAAATGTGACAGCTGTCCACTGCAGGAAATGTGCGTCGCATACAAGAGGAATAGCTATGGGGAGCTTCCTGTCCGCAGGGCGAAAAAGAAGAGAAGAATAGAGGAGAAAACCGTATTTATCCTCCACGACGGGGAGCGGTACGGCATACGGAAACGGGACGACAGTGGATTGTTGGCGAATATGTGGGAATTTTACCATACAGATGAAAGGCTCACTGCCGCAGAGGCAGTTCGTTTTATCAGTGAAAAGGGCTTTGAGCCGGTTCTGATAGAAAAAGAATTACCATATACTCACATTTTCAGTCATGTGGAATGGCGGATGACTGCTTATTATATTGTCTGCCGGAATAAGAAGAGTGAACTCACCTGGGTGGAGAAAAAGGAGTTTGACGATAAATATGCCCTGCCCACGGCATTTAAAATTTTTTTAGAGAGGGAGTCTTAGTATGACATGCTTAGAAGCGCAATCAAAGATTATTGCTTATATCGACCATGATTTGGAACGGGATGAAAAACAGGACTTCTTAAAGCACATTCAATGCTGCAATGATTGCAAAGAGGAGCTTAATATATATTATACAATGATAGAAGGCATGA
>JAXVOW010000272.1:0-1584 GCA_037301995.1 bacterium
GGTATTGTAACACAGTGTTTTCATAAAGACAAGCGGTTTTTTGGAAAATATTAGTCCGCTTAGCGGAAAGCATACTCGGAAACCTTTCCAATCTCCTCTTCAATCTTTAACAGACGGTTATATTTTGCCGTGCGGTCACTTCTGCAGGGCGCTCCGGTTTTAATCTGCCCGGAACCTGCTGCAACTGCCAAATCTGCAATAAAGGTATCCTCCGTCTCGCCGGAGCGGTGGCTCACAATGGTCTTATAGCCTGCATTTTTCGCCATCTCAATGGCATCCATGGTCTCTGTTAACGTCCCAATCTGATTAAACTTTATTAAAATTGCATTTGCAATGTTGTCCCGAATGCCGTCGGACAACCGTTTTGTATTTGTGACAAACAAATCGTCTCCCACCAGCTGCAGCTTGTCACCCAGCCGGTAAGTCAGGAGCTTCCAGCCCTTCATATCATTTTCATTCAATCCGTCCTCCAGCGAAAAAATAGGATAACGCTCCACCAAATCCTCATAATACTGCACCATTTCCTCTGCATTCCGGTAGATGTCCTTTCCCGCCATTTTACTTTCTCCCGGAAAATAATACAGCTCAGAATTTTCATCATATAATTCAGAAGCCGCAGCATCCAAAGCAATCCTTATATCATTATCCGGACGGTAGCCAGCCTTTTCCACTGCCTCCACAATTAAATCCAGGGCATCAGAGGTGGTGGCAAGGTCCGGTGCAAATCCGCCTTCATCCCCTACGCCTGTAGCCAGTCCCTTTCCTTTTAATACCTGTTTTAGCTGGTGGTAAATTTCGCATGCCATTTCCATTGCCTGGGAAAAATTATCGGCACCCACCGGAGCAATCATAAACTCCTGTATATCCACTGTGTTATCCGCATGCTTTCCTCCATTTAATATGTTCATCATGGGAATTGGCAGAACCTTTGCATTTGTCCCTCCAATATAGCGGTACAGTGGGAGACCAACTGCGTTAGCAGCTGCCTGGGCACATGCCAGAGAAACCCCCAGAATTGCATTTGCACCATATTTTGACTTATTTTCCGTTCCATCTGCCTGAATCAGCAGCCGGTCAATCTTTACCTGTTCTAATACATTCATTCCGATGATTTTATCAGCAATCCTTGTATTTACATTATTGACAGCCTGCTCCACACCGTTTCCCAGATGGCGCTTGTCGCCGTCCCGAAGCTCGTGGGCCTCGTATTGTCCGGTGGATGCCCCGCTGGGAACCGCTGCACTTCCTGTAATTCCATCTTTTAAAGTAACCGTAACCTCTAGTGTTGGATTGGCTCTTGAGTCTAGTATCTCAATTGCATGTACATCTAAAATCTCATACTCTTTCATGAAATTATCCCTTCCTATCAAATTACTTTACTAGCAAGTATTTCCACATTTTAAAGTTTTATACAGATAATATGGCTTCGATGTATTTTAGCTATAAAAAGAGGATATGCCCTCTATTTTCTTTTGTGGCATATCCTCTTTTCCATATAAATTCATTTATAAAATTGCTGTTCCTATTTTACAATCAGGCTCTTCCCTGTCATTTCAGCCGGCTGAGGAAGCTCCATAATCTCCA
>JAXVOW010000273.1:0-10469 GCA_037301995.1 bacterium
CTCTTTTTCTGACGGGGGAAGATACAATGATTTGGATAAGGCGCTGTTTCAGGCAGAGAAGCTGGTTGCAGAGGGAGCCGATATTCTGGATGTGGGAGGAGAATCCACAAGACCAAACCATATTAAAATCACCTCAGAGGAGGAAATAGAACGGGTATGTCCTGTCATCACGAAAATCAAAGAACGGTTTGATGTTCCGGTGTCCTTAGACACATACAAATCCGATGTGGCAAAGGCTGGGATTCAGGCAGGTGCAGATTTGTTAAATGACATATGGGGCTTAAAATGGGACGGAACCATGGCGGAAGTCATTGCAAAGGCGGGAATTCCATGCTGTCTCATGCATAACCGCCATGACAGGGATTATACAGATGTGGTAGAGGATGTATTAAAGGATTTACAGGGATGCATTGATTTGGCGCTGGAGGCAGGAATCCCAGGGGAACATATCATCTTAGATCCGGGAATTGGTTTTGCCAAGGATTTAAATGAGAATCTGGTGGTTATGAGACATATGAACCGTCTGCGGGAGCTGGGATATCCGGTTTTACTTGGAACCTCCAGAAAATCCATGATTGGACTGACCCTTGATTTGCCGGTAACAGAGAGGGAAGAGGGAACCCTTGCAACCTCAGTGATGGGTTTGATGGCAGGCTGTTCCATTTTCCGGGTACATGATGTGAAGACAAATCTCAGGGGGCTTCGGATGGCAGAGGCAATCCTGAAAGCAGAAATATAACATAAATTTAACACAGAACAGGAAAACAATGTGATACAATGAAGACAAATCTGCTTGTATATGTGAGTAAATTTGTCCAATGGGATTATAATATTTTAGGAGCGTATACATGGATAAAATTATTATCAAAAATCTGGAAGCCTTTGGGTATCATGGAGTATTTGAGGAAGAGGCATTTTTAGGACAGAAGTTTATTGTGGATGCAGTGCTGTTTCTGGACACAAGAAGGGCTGGCAAAACAGATGATTTGAAGGCATCCCTGGACTATGGTGAAGCATGCCACGTCATTAAAAAGCTGGTGGAGACAGAGCGGTATCAGTTGATTGAGCGGCTGGCAGAGGTACTTGCTGAAAAGCTGCTGCTGGCATTTTCAGTGCTGAAAAGCGTTGAGATTACAGTGAAAAAGCCATGGGCACCGGTGCTTGTGCCAATGGAGACAGTGGCAGTTACCATTAAACGGGGCTGGCACAGAGTTTACCTTTCTATCGGTTCTAATATGGGAGACAAGGAGGGTAACCTGGATTTTGCCATTGACCGTCTGAATGCCCTGCCGGATACAAAGGTAACTGCGGTGTCGGACTATATTGTGACAGAGCCATATGGAGACGTGGTGCAGGATGATTTCCTAAATGGAGCGTTGGAGATTGAGACGCTGAAAACTCCACAGGAGCTGTTGGAAACAACCCTTGGTATTGAAGGGGAAGCACACCGGGAACGGCTGGTTCACTGGGGACCAAGGACGCTGGATATCGATATTCTGTTCTATGACGACAGTATTATTATGGAAGAGAATTTGAAGATTCCTCATGTGGAAATTCCGAAACGGGAATTTGTGTTAGAGCCCTTGTCGGCTATCGCACCCTATTATATGCATCCGGTATTTCACAAGTCAGTGCTGGCGATGCTGGAGGAATTGAGAAGCCGGTAACCAATTAATACAAGGAGAAATGATACGAAATGATACAGGATTTAAGTGTGACCAGAAAAGAAATTGATGAGGTAGATAAGCAGATTGTAAAATTAATTGAACAGAGAATGGATTTGGCGCTGGAGGTGGCAAAGTATAAGATATCCACCGGAAAGCCTATTTATGACCGGAAACGGGAGCTGGAAAAGCTGGAAAAGCTGGGTTCCATGGCAAGCACGGAGTTTAATGCAAAAAGTGTGCAGGAATTGTTTCTCCAGATAATGTCGGTTTCCAGACGTTACCAGTACCGTGTGATTGGTGACCGGGAGGATGAGATTGGTAAGCTGTTTACTCCTGTTGAAAAAATGGAGACCGGCAGGGATACCAAGGTGGTATATACAGGAGTTCCGGGTGCTTTTGCCGAGGCTGCCATGGTGGGTTATTTTGGAGAGGACATTACACCGTTAAATGTAAAGGAATTTCAGGATGCGGCAAGGCTTGTGGCTGAGGGACAGGCTGATTACGGTGTTCTTCCGATTGAGAATTCCACTGCCGGGTTTGTGAATGGAATTTATGATTTGCTGGACCGTTACCAGCTATCTATTGTGGGAGAGCAGATGCTTCCGATTAATCAATGCCTTCTGGGAATTCCGGGAACCGATTTGTCAAAGGTAAAGACTGTTTTTTCCCATCCCCAGGGGCTGATGCAGGCAAGGGAATATCTGGAGGATAAGCAGTGGAAGCAGGTGGGTATGGCAAATACTGCCCAAAGTGCTCAAAAGGTACATAATGACAATGATATGACCCAGGTGGCGATTGCCAGTGAAAGGGCAGCAGAGCTTTATGGATTATCCGTATTGAATCCACAGCTGAATGTGTCGGACCAAAATACAACCCGTTTTGTAATTGTGTCTAATAAGAGGGAATATGTTAAGAGTGCAAATAAGGTCAGCATTTCCTTTTCACTTCCCCATGAATGTGGAAGTCTGTATAACATTTTAGCACATTTTATATTTAACAATGTAAACATGACCAGTATTGAATCCATACCTCTTTATGGAAAACAGTGGGAATATTGTTTCTTTGTGGATTTTGAGGGAAATTTAAGTGACAGTGATGTTAAAAATGCCCTGAAGGGCATTATGGCTGAAACAGAGGATTTCAGGATATTAGGCTGCTTTGTTTCAGAAAAGTAGACAGGAGGGATGCGTAAATGGCATATAGAACATTTGCGGCAATTGATGTAGGTTCAACAGATGTGACCATGAAAATTTACGAAGTGACGGCGAAAAAGGGTTACCGCCAGCTGGATTATGTCAGCAATATCATGGAGCTGGGCTCCGATACCTATAAGGACGGGTATATTTCACTGGAATCCGTTGAACGGCTGAGTGAAATTCTAAACCGGTTTTCCAGAAAAATGAAGGAGTATGGAACAACGGATTACTGCGCTTATGCCACCAGCGCTGTCAGGGAGGCAAAAAATAACATGATGGTGCTGGATTTGCTGAAGGCGAGAACCGGTATTGAGGTGAAAATCCTGAGTAATTCGGAGCACCGTTTCTTAATGTACAAGGGTCTGGCTGTGAAATCAGCTAATTTTGAGAAGATTGTTGAAAAGAATACTGCCATTGTAGATATCGGCGCAGGAAGCATCCAGATTTCCCTGATGAATAACGGGAAGCTTACGGCAACCCAGAATATACCGATTGGTGCGCTTCGTGTAAGAGAGCGGCTCAAAACCTTTCGCATTGAAAAAAATCATTTGGAACGGGTAATGGAAGAATTTATTGCCAATGAGATTGACACATTCCGGCATCACTATTTAGGGGATAAGGAAATTAAAAATGTGATTGCAATAGGTGATGAGATTAGCAATCTGATTCAGATTGTACCGGAGCTGGAAATTACAGACCATTTGAATGAGAAGCAGTTAAACTCCATTTTTGACCGGCTTCTCTCAGAAGGAACGGCAGAGCTTGCGGCAGAATATAAAATTCCATATGAGAGGGCAACCCTGTTGCTGCCGGCAGCCATGATTTACGGTATTTTTCTGCAGCAGGCAAAGGCAGATTTAATCTGGACGCCGAATGTTGACCTCTGCGATGGCATCATTGTAGATGTGTTAGAGAAGAATAAAAACCTTACCTTCAAGCGGAATTTTGAAGATGACATCCGGTCTTCCGTACATCAGATTGCAAAGCGGTATCGATGTAATAAGGAGCACAACCATAATGTAGCTGTAATTGCATGCCAGATTTTTGACAAGACAAAGAAAATTCACCGGCTGCAGGGAAAGGAACGCCTGCAGTTAGAGATTGCGGCCACGCTTCACGATTGTGGGAAATTTATAAATATGAACGGGGCAGGAGCAAATTCCTATGCCATTATCATGTCGACGGAGATTATGGGTATCTCACATAAGGAGAGAGAGGAGATAGCCAATATAGTAAAATACAATTCTGTTCCGTTGCCGGATTACAGGGAAATCCACAGTGAAATGGGAAATGCAGACTATATGAAGGTAGCAAAGCTGGCGGCAATATTAAAGGTAGCCAATGCAATGGACCGCTCCCATAAGCAGAAGGCGAATACTTATAATATTGTGGTAAAGGATAAGCAGCTGGTTATTACGATTGATACCTTGTATGATTTGGCATTGGAGAGAGGTCTCTTTGACGATAAGGCAGATTTCTTTTCCAAGGTATTTGGAATTAAACCAGTATTAAAACAAAAAGGAGCGAGGGTATAATGAAAGAGAAAAGTAAATTTTTAAAACCGGAATATCTGGAAAACCGGGAGCTTTCCTGGCTGCAGTTTAATAAACGGATACTGGCTGAGGCAAAGGATAAGAGTATTCTTCCCTTTGAGCGCATTAAATTCTTAAGCATTACAGCCTCCAATCTGGATGAATTTTTCATGATTCGTATTGCGTCCCTGATGGATATGGTGCATGCAGGATATACAAAGAAGGATATTGCAGGAATGACTGCAAAAGAGCAGTTAGATGCAATCCTGCCGGAGGCAAAGCAGTTTATGGCAGAGCAGTATAAGACGTTGAACCGTTCATTGCTTCCGCTTCTTGGAAAATGCGGACTTCATTTTGTGCGCCATCACGAGGAGCTTACAGATAAACAGGCGGCATATGTGGATGAGTATTTTCAAAAAAATGTGTATCCGGTTCTGACGCCGATGGCGGTGGACCAGTCAAGACCATTTCCATTGATTCAGAATAAGTCTTTAAATATCGGCGCTCTGATTAAAGACAAGAAAAAAGAGGATGTTGTGGATATTGCAACGGTACAGGTGCCGGGAGTGCTTCCGAGAATTGTGGAAATTCCATCTGAAAATGAAGGGGAAACAGCCATAATTCTATTGGAGGAGGTAATCGAAAGAAACCTGGATAAATTATTCCTGAATTATACGATTTTAAGCGCACATCCGTATCGTGTTATGAGAAATGCGGATTTGACCATTGATGAGGATGATGCCGCAGACCTGTTAAAGGAGATTGAAAAGCAGATAAAGAAACGCCAGTGGGGCGAGGTGATTCGTTTAGAGGTGGCGGACACCATGGATAAGCGTTTGCAGAAGAAGCTTATGGAGCAGTTGAATGTGGACGAAAATTATCTGTATAAAATAAAAGGACCTTTGGATTTAACCTTTTTAATGAAGGTGTATGGTCTGGAGGGCTTTGACGCCTATAAGCTTCCAAGGTTTGTTCCACAGCCGGTTCCGGGTCTTGACAGGGAACGGGGAATTTTTGAGCAGATTCGGGAGCACGATATTTTGCTGCATCATCCATATTATGAGTTTACGCCGGTAATAGACTTTATTTCCCAGGCGGCAAATGACCCAAATGTATTGGCAATCAAGCAGACCTTGTACCGTGTCAGCGGTAATTCCCCAATTGTTGCCTCTCTTGCCCGGGCTGCGGAAAATGGCAAGCAGGTTACGGTGCTGGTGGAGTTAAAGGCGAGATTTGATGAGGAAAATAATATTGGATGGGCAAAAATGCTGGAAAAGGCGGGCTGTCATGTAATCTATGGACTGGTAGGACTGAAAACCCATTCCAAGATTGCCCTGGTGGTGAGAAAAGAAGAGGATGGCATTCGCAGATATGTCCATCTCGGAACGGGTAACTATAATGATGTGACTGCCAAGCTCTATACAGATATGGGACTGCTGACCTGTAATGATGCCATTGGAGAGGATGCAACGGCGGTGTTTAATATGCTGTCCGGTTATTCGGAGCCACCGGTATGGAATAAGCTGATGGTGGCGCCAATCTGGTTAAAGGATTGTTTCCTGATGCTGATTAACCGGGAAACGGAAAACGCTAAAAAGGGTAAAAAGGCAAGAATTGTGGCAAAGATGAATTCTCTCTGCGACCCGATGATTATTGAAGCGTTGTATAAGGCAAGTGCAGCGGGCGTTAAGATTGATTTGATTATCCGGGGAATCTGTTGTCTGAAAACAGGGATTTCCGGAGTCTCGGAAAATATTACGGTCCGCTCTCTGGTGGGCAATTTCCTGGAGCATTCCCGAATTTTCTATTTTTATAATGATGGCTTTGAGGATGTATATATGGGAAGCGCCGACTGGATGCCGCGGAACCTTGATAAGCGTGTGGAGATTACCTTCCCGGTGGAGGATGAAAAGCTGAAACAGGATGTTATAGGGATTCTTAAGCTCCAGCTTGCAGATACGCTGAAGGCACATATCTTACAGCCAAATAGCAGGGAATATGCAAAACAGGATTTGCGTGGGCTTGAAAAAATTGGTGCACAGGATGAATTCTGCCGGCTTGCCATGGAGAAGGCTTATGCGGATAAGCACAATGAGGTGGTCAGGAATATTTTTGAACCGGCTACCGGTGAAAGAAAATAAAGCAGCAATTTATTAATTTACATGAAAAAGTAATATTTTTTTCTTGACTTGCATAGAGATATATGGTAATCTATTCAAGTCGTGTGACAAACAATCAAGCAGAGTATCCACTCTCACCTTAGCGCAATCGGGCGACTTGGGTCAAATATTAGAGATATAAAACACAGGTTTCTAATAGAAGTGGATAGGTATGCTATCCACTTTTTATATTATGTAAGATGGAGGTACAAAACCATTAGCGAGTTAATGATTAATGAGCAGATTCGTGATAAGGAAGTCCGTTTAATCGGAACAGAGGGAGAGCAGTTAGGTATTATGTCAGCGAAGGATGCCATGAAGCTGGCAAGAGAGGCTGAACTGGATTTAGTAAAGATAGCTCCAAATGCAAAGCCACCGGTATGCAAGATTATTGATTATGGCAAATACCGTTATGAGCTCGCAAGAAAAGAAAAAGAGGCAAAGAAGAAGCAGAAAACCATTGATATCAAGGAGGTTCGTTTATCCCCTAATATCGATACCAATGATTTGAATACAAAAATAAATCAGGCAAGAAAGTTTTTGGCTAAGGGAGATAAGGTAAAGGTTACTTTGCGTTTCCGTGGCCGTGAACTGGCACATGTAAACCAGAGCAAGGTTATTCTGGATGATTTTGCGAAACAGTTAGAAGATGTCGCAGTGATTGATAAGCCAGCAAAATTCGAGGGCAGGAGCATGATAATGTTCTTGTCTGAGAAGAGATAATATAAGAGACATTTAAGGAGGAAACAGTAATGCCAAAATTAAAGACAAACAGAGCAGCAGCTAAGCGTTTTAAGAAAACCGGAAGTGGTAGCCTTAAGAGAAACAAAGCGTATAAGAGCCATATTTTAACTAAGAAGACTGCTAAGAGAAAGAGAAATCTTAGAAAGGCAACAATGATGGATAAGACAAACGAAAAGGTAATGAAGAAGATTTTACCTTATCTGTAAGATGGATGGAATTAGGAGGAAATAGAAATGGCAAGAGTTAAAGGCGGCGTAGGCGCAAAGAAAAGACATAACAGAACATTAAAGCTCGCAAAGGGTTATAGAGGAGCAAGGTCTAAGCAGTATAGAGTGGCAAAGCAGTCCGTTATGAGAGCTTTGACTTCTTCATATGCAGGCAGAAAGCAGAGAAAGAGACAGTTCAGACGTTTATGGATTGCACGTATCAATGCAGCAGCAAGAATGAATGGCTTATCCTACAGCAAATTTATGTATGGCTTGAAGCTTGCAGGTGTTGATATGAATAGAAAGATGCTTGCTGAATTAGCAGTATCCGATGCAGAGGGTTTTGCAAAATTAGTAGAGGTTGCTAAGGCAAAATTAGCATAATTCAGGTTATCATTGTTTTATCTGTATAGATAAGCATGGGGAGAATATACGCTGGTAGTGAGCCGGGAGAATACAGATGCATTCTCCCGCCACGAAAGCGGAAAATTTAAAAAAATTGCAATTTGATATTGCATTTTCCATTAAAACGTAGTAATCTATACAAGGTTCATGTTAATATGATTTTTGAAAAATACATATTAGTGAGATGGACTTATAATTGAATATGCGGAAGTGCTGGAACTGGCAGACAGGCTAGACTAAGGATCTAGTGATGGCAACATCGTGTGGGTTCAAGTCCCATCTTCCGCATTAAAAAAACCCCTTGAAAATCAAGGGGTTTTTTAATGTTTCATTTCTTGTTGTATTTTCCATAAATGTATGAAATCAAATACGTGAAATCTGCTTTTGCGCTTATTTGATGTGCTTTGTATCTAAAACCTTATTAACTGCGGAAAGCAGAGCACATACAGAGGCATCAATGATATCGTTCTTAATGCCGCAGCCCCAGGTTGTCTTGCCATCTGCCATATCAATTCCCACATAGGCGCAGGCCTGGGAATTGGAACCATGCTGTAAAGCATGCTCCTCATAAGTTGTCAGCTTGAATTCTATGCCAAAGTGCTTTTTTACTGCATTTGCAACGGCATCCAGACGACCATTTCCTGTACCGTGGTATACCTTTTGAATACCGTCACGCTTGATTGTCAGCTCCGTGGAAATGACACCATTTCCCTCCTGTACAAAATGGCATTCATCCAGTTTGATGGCAGTTTTTATATTTACATACTCCTTGTTGAAGATTCCCAGGATTTCCTCCGGGGTCAATTCCTTGTGCATGTGGTCGGATACACCCTTGACAGCATAGCCTAAATCCTCCCGCATTTTGGCCGGTAAGTTAAAGCCATAGCTCTGTTCTAAGATATAACCGATTCCACCCTTGCCGGACTGGGAATTGATGCGGATAACATCGCCCTCATACTCACGGCCAACGTCATGTGGGTCAAGAGGTAAGTAAGGAACCGTCCAGTCTTTTAAATTCTTTTCCTCTCTCCATTTCATACCCTTTGCAATGGCATCCTGATGGGAGCCGGAAAATGCTGCAAACACCAGTTTACCGGTGTATGGGGAACGGTCATAAACCCGCATTCCCGTGACGCGCTCATACAGCTCGGTAATCTTAGGGATATCACTGAAATCCAGCTTAGGGTCTACACCGTGGGTATACATGTTCATTGCTAAAGTGATAATGTCTACATTACCGGTACGTTCACCGTTGCCAAATAAAGTGCCTTCGATACGGTCAGCTCCGGCAAGTACACCTAATTCGGCATCTGCCACGCCACAGCCACGGTCGTTGTGTGGATGTAAGGATAAAATCACATTTTCCCGCATGGCAAGATTTTTGCTCATGTATTCAATCTGACTGGCATAAACGTGAGGTAATGACATTTCTACAGTAGCAGGCAGGTTGATAATTACCTTGTTGTCAGGAGTTGGCTGCCATACGTCAATCACAGCGTTACAAACCTCCAATGCATAATCCACCTCTGTTCCTGTAAAGGATTCAGGAGAATATTCAAACTGGTAGTTGCCTCCATCCTGTTTGGTTAAATCCAATAACATTTTTGCACCATCAACGGCAATCTGTTTGATTTCTTCTTTGGATTTCTTAAATACCTGTTCACGCTGTGCCAAAGAGGTGGAATTGTATAAATGGATTACTGCGTGTTTACATCCCTTTACAGCTTCAAAGGTTTTCTGTATGATGTGTGGCCTTGCCTGTGTCAGAACCTGAACGGTTACATCATCCGGGATTAAATTCTGGTCAATCAATGCTCTTAAGAAATCGTATTCGGTCTCAGAAGCGGCAGGGAAGCCAACTTCAATCTCCTTAAAACCCACCTGTACTAACATTTTGAAAAAATCAATCTTTTCATCTAAGCTCATTGGTACAATTAAAGCCTGATTACCATCTCTTAAATCTACAGAACACCATGCAGGTGCCTTATCAATATACTCCTTTTTGGTCCACTCTAAGGACTCTACGGGTGGCATAAAATAATTTCTCTTATACTTGGTTGAATCCATCATAATAAATTACCTCTCTTTCTTTAAATAGAATATGTTAGCTTTTTCGGATATATATCGCAATCAGTTTTATTTTTCGGGTAAATTAAAAAATGCCCCACGTCTCCCATATAGAGACGTAAAGCAATGCTTACGCGGTACCACTCTAATTCATACATCATTGTATGCACTCATTGCAGATACGGACTTTAAAAAATCAGTCTTATATCCTCCCTGAAATAACGGCTGGGTTCCGGCCTCACCTACTTATCTGATATGTTCAGCGGGCTACTCAAAGGCGAGTTCAAATCTTTTTCGCAGCTGCCTTGCACCAGCCGGCAGTTCTCTGAATACTTCCAAGATTCTACTATTCCTTATCACAGTATTTATAAAAACAATATACAATTGTTTCAAGTAAGAAAAGATTAACATATTGCTCATAAAGTGTCAACCCATATTTTTATAAAAAATGTTATAGGAATGTAACAAAAATGTAACGAAATTATTGAAAAGA
>JAXVOW010000274.1:0-17951 GCA_037301995.1 bacterium
AGAGATTGCAGACAAGGGCTTTGACATGATGATTATGCGTGAGCTTACCGGCGGTTTATACTTTGGCGAGCGAAAGACGATAGAGGAGAACGGCAAGAAAAAAGCCATTGATACCTTAACCTATTCCGAGGATGAGATTCGGAGAATTGCGATTCGGGGCTTTGACATTGCAATGAAGAGAAGAAAGAAAGTAACTTCTGTGGATAAAGCGAATGTGCTGGATTCCTCCAGACTTTGGAGAGCGGTTGTCAATGAGGTGGCAAAGGACTATCCGGAGGTAGAGCTGGAGCACATGCTGGTGGATAACTGTGCCATGCAGCTGGTAAAGGACCCTGCACAGTTTGATGTGATTCTGACAGAGAATATGTTTGGAGACATTTTATCGGATGAAGCATCCATGGTAACGGGTTCCATCGGAATGTTAGCGTCTGCATCCCTGAATGAGACGAAGTTCGGTATGTATGAGCCAAGCGGCGGCTCGGCGCCGGATATTGCAGGACAGAACAAGGCAAATCCGATTGCAACGATTCTTTCTGCAGCAATGCTGCTCCGTTTTTCATTAGACCTTGACAAAGAAGCAGATGCCATTGAGACAGCTGTGAAGCAGGTGTTAACGGAAGGGTACAGAACCTGTGATATCGTATCGGAGGGAACACAGCTTGTAAGCTGTTCCGAGATGGGAGACCTGATTGCAGAGAGGATATAAATTATATGAATAATCGTAAAATTCCTTTTGCATTTTTCGTATTAGGTGTTGTACAGTGTTTAATACGGTATTTTTTGATAGGTGTGGCAGGGATAATTTGTTTGATTATCGGCTTAATAACCCGTGGTGTTGCGGTACAATTTGGAGTTATTCTTTTACTATTTTGGATTTTATTTTCTATTCTGGATGAAATCTGGATTTGCCGTACAATAAAAAGAGAAAGCAATAATGCAGAGGTAAATGAAATATTTGACAGATTCTTTGGAGAAGAGGAACTCATGAAAAAAGTTTTGGATGAAGGAAAGGATGTTTCAAAGGATATTGTCAGAGACATGAAAAATTATAAAAAAGGAGACGAAAGACATGAAGAGTGATAATGTAAAGACAGGTATGCAGCAGGCTCCTCACCGTTCCCTGTTTAACGCATTGGGAATGACAGAGGAGGAGATGAAAAAGCCATTAGTAGGTATTGTATGTTCCTATAATGAGATTGTTCCGGGACATATGAACTTAGATAAGATTGCCCAGGCAGTAAAAATGGGAGTTGCCATGGCTGGAGGTACACCGGTTATGTTCCCTGCCATCGCCGTATGTGACGGTATTGCCATGGGACATATCGGCATGAAATATTCCCTGGTAACAAGAGATTTGATTGCTGATTCTACAGAGTGTATGGCAATTGCCCATCAGTTTGACGCACTGGTCATGATTCCGAACTGTGACAAGAATGTGCCGGGACTTTTGATGGCGGCGGCAAGGGTTAACGTACCTACCGTATTTGTGTCTGGTGGTCCGATGCTTGCAGGACATGTAAAGGGGCATAAGACTTCCCTTTCTTCCATGTTTGAGGCAGTTGGCTCCTATGCGGCAGGTACCATGAGTGAAGAGGATGTAAATGAATTTGAGTGTAAGGCATGTCCGACCTGCGGCTCCTGCTCCGGTATGTATACAGCCAATTCCATGAACTGTTTAACGGAGGCTCTTGGTATGGGACTTCCGGGAAATGGAACGATTCCGGCAGTATATTCCGAGAGACTGAAGCTTGCAAAGCATGCAGGTATGGCAGTTATGGATATGTATAATAAGAACATCCGTCCAAGGGATATCATCACAAAGGAAGCAATCATGAATGCACTGACCGTGGATATGGCGCTTGGTTGTTCCACCAACTCCATGTTACATATTCCGGCAATTGCCCATGAGATTGGCTTTGATTTTGACATTTCCCTGGCGAATGAGGTGAGTGCAAGAACACCGAACCTCTGCCATTTAGCACCGGCAGGTCCTACTTATATGGAGGACTTAAATGAGGCTGGCGGTGTATATGCAGTAATTAACCAGTTAAAGAGTGCGGGCTTAATCAATGAGGATTGTATGACAGTAACAGGCAAGACAATCGGCGAAGCAGTGGAGGGTCATGCAAATAAGAATCCGGAGGTTATCCGTCCAATGGATAACCCATACAGTACCACAGGCGGTCTTGCCGTATTAAAGGGCAACCTTGCACCGGACGGCTCTGTTGTTAAGCGTTCTGCAGTGGTTCCGGAGATGATGAAGCATGAGGGTCCGGCAAGAGTATTTGACTGTGAAGAGGATGCAATCGCAGCCATCAAGGGCGGTAAGATTGTGGCAGGAGACGTTGTGGTTATCCGTTATGAGGGTCCAAAGGGCGGTCCGGGCATGAGAGAAATGTTAAATCCAACCTCTGCCATTGCCGGTATGGGACTTGGCTCTTCTGTGGCTTTAATTACAGACGGACGTTTTTCCGGAGCCAGCCGTGGTGCATCCATTGGACACGTTTCGCCGGAAGCAGCAGTGGGCGGTCCCATTGCCTTTGTAAAAGAGGGAGATATCATTAAGATTGATATTGACAACCACAGCTTAGAGCTGGATATCTCAGAGGAAGAAATGGCGAAGCGTAAGGCAGAATGGACGCCGAGAGAGCCTAAGGTAACTACTGGTTATCTTGCAAGATACGCAAAAATGGTAACCTCTGGTAACCGTGGCGCAGTCTTAGAGCTGTAATAACTTAAAAAAATTTGAATATTTACTTTACAAAACCTATATAAAAGATTTATGATTGTAGGGATAAGTTAAGGATAAATGCATTTATTAAGGAGATAGGAAAATGAAACAGTTAACAGGTTCAGAAATTATAATTGAATGTCTGAAAGAACAGGGCGTTGATACTGTATTTGGTTATCCCGGTGGTACCATTTTAAATGTATATGATGAGCTTTATAAGCATCAGGATGAGATTACCCATGTACTGACCTCCCATGAACAGGGAGCTTCCCATGCGGCAGACGGTTATGCAAGGGCTACCGGCAAGGTAGGTGTATGTATGGCAACCTCCGGACCTGGAGCCACTAATCTGGTTACCGGAATAGCCACCGCTTATATGGATTCCATTCCGCTGGTGGCAATTACGGCTAATGTTGGGGTTTCCTTACTGGGTAAGGATTCCTTCCAGGAGGTGGATATTGCAGGTGTGGTTATGCCCATTACAAAGCACAGCTTTATCGTTAAGAATATACATGAGCTGGCAGATACCATCCGCCGTGCATTTAAGATTGCAAAGAGCGGAAGACCGGGACCGGTGCTTGTGGACGTTACAAAGGATGTTACAGCAAATCTTGCTGATTATGAGTATAAGAAGCCGGAAGATATTGTTCCGGTTACCAATACTATCAGGGAATCGGATATTGAAGAGGTTGCAAGGCTGATTAAGAAATCTAAAAAGCCATTTATTATGGTAGGCGGTGGTGTGGTTGCATCGGATGCCTACAAGGAATTCAGAGAGTTTGCAAAGCTTCTGGATGCGCCGGTTTGTGATACCTTAATGGGTAAGGGTGTTATGGATGGCAATGACCCGCATTATACCGGTATGGTAGGTATGCATGGTACAAAGACCTCCAATTTTGGTGTGACAGCCTCCGATTTATTAATTGTTGTAGGCGGACGCTTCTCAGACCGTGTAATCGGTAATGCGAAGAAATTTGCAAATGATGCAAAGATTGTACAGATTGATATTGATGCCGCAGAGATTAATAAGAATATCGTTGTGGATGCAAGCATTGTAGGCGATGCAAAGGAAGTTCTGGCAAGACTGAATCAGGTAATTGAGCAGAAGGATAACAGGGAGTGGCTGGAAGAGATTGCTGCATTGGAGCAGAAATTCCCAAGTACATATCCAACTGATATTTTAACCGGTCCAACGGTTGTTTCCAAGATTTATGAGCTGACCAAGGGGGATGCCATTATCACAACAGATGTGGGACAGCATCAGATGTGGGCAGCCCAGATGTACAAATACAAGGAGCCGAGACAGCTGTTGACCTCCGGCGGACTTGGAACCATGGGCTATGGACTTGGCGCATGTATTGGTGCAAAGGTTGGAAGAAGAGACAAGGTAGTGGTTAATATTGCAGGAGACGGATGTTTCCGTATGAATATGAATGAGATTGCAACGGCAGTACGTTATAATATTCCGATTATTCAGGTTGTTGTCAACAATCATGTGCTGGGTATGGTACGTCAGTGGCAGACCCTGTTCTATGATAAGCGATATTCCAATACCGTTTTAAATGATGCAGTTGATTTTGTTAAGGTTTCAGAGGGTATGGGAGCTTTGGCATTTAAAGCGACTACCATTGCTGAGTTTGAAGCTGCATTTAAGCAGGCGTTAGAGGCCGGAAGACCTTGTGTGATTGATGCACAGATTGATGAGGATGATAAGGTTTGGCCAATGGTTGCCGCAGGACAGCCAATCTCAACCTGTTTCTCAGAGGAAGATTTGAGAAAATAGGACAGCAGAAGAAAAATAAGAAGAGCAATGCAAATTAATTGTTTCTAAGCTGCAAAAGCAAACGTATAATATTATAAGGAACATATAGGAGGATATGAAATGGAAAGAGTTTACAATTTTTCAGCAGGACCGTCTGTACTGCCAGAGGTGGTATTAAAGCAGGCAGCAGATGAGATGCTTAACTACAATGGCACAGGCATGAGCGTTATGGAAATGAGCCACCGTTCAAAAGCGTTTGAGGAGATTATCCAGAGTGCAGAACAGGACTTAAGGGATTTGTTAGAGATTCCTGACAATTATAAGGTGCTGTTTTTACAGGGAGGAGCATCCCAGCAGTTTGCTGCAATTCCAATGAATCTGATGAAAAATGGTGTTGCAGATTATATTATTACTGGACAGTGGGCAAAGAAAGCCTTTGAAGAGGCAAAGAAATATGGTAATGCAAAAGCGGTTGCATCCTCTGCCGATAAGACTTTTTCCTATATTCCGGATTGCAGTAATCTGGATATTGATGATGATGCAGATTATGTGTATATCTGCCATAACAATACAATTTACGGAACGACTTATAAGAAGCTCCCAAATACAAAGGGTAAGATTTTAGTGGCAGATATGTCCTCTGACATTTTGTCACAGCCGGTTAACGTAGAGGATTACGGACTGATTTACTTTGGCGTTCAGAAAAATGTTGGCCCTGCCGGAGTTGTGGTAGTCATCATTCGTGAGGATTTAATTCGTGATGACGTAATGGAGGGAACTCCAACCATGTTAAAGTATAAGACCCAGGCGGATGCAGATTCCTTATATAACACACCGCCATGCTATGGCATTTATATCTGTGGCAAGGTGTTTAAGTGGGTCAAGGAGATGGGTGGTCTTCCAGCCATGAAGATTCACAATGAAAAGAAGGCTGCAATCCTTTATGATTTCCTGGATTCTTCCAAGTTATTTAAGGGTACGGTTGTAAAGGAAGACCGTTCTTTGATGAATGTTCCTTTTGTAACAGGTGACGAGGAGTTAGATGCCAAGTTTGTAAAGGAAGCTACAGCAGCAGGCTTTGTGAACTTAAAGGGACACAGAACAGTGGGCGGTATGCGTGCTTCTATCTATAATGCAATGCCGATTGAAGGTGTAGAAAAGCTTGTAGAGTTTATGAAGGAATTTGAGAAGAATAACACGAAGTAGAGAGTATGAAAGGAGTCATCATGACGAAAGTAAATTGTTTAAATCCTATCGCTGCCTGTGGCTTGGATTTGTTTTCAAATAACTACGAAATTACAGACAGCATGGAAAATGCAGACGCCGTTTTAGTGCGTTCCGCTTCTATGCATGACCTTGATTTGCCGGAAAATCTTGCCGCAATTGCAAGAGCAGGTGCAGGTGTCAATAATATTCCGTTGGACAAATGTGCTGAGAAGGGTATTGTTGTATTTAATACACCGGGTGCCAATGCCAATGGTGTAAAGGAAATTGTGGTTGCAGGTCTTTTGCTTGCTTCCCGTGACCTGATAGGCGGTTTTAACTGGGTAAAGGAAAATGCGGCAGATGCGGATATTGCAAAAAAGGTTGAAAAGCAGAAAAAGAACTATGCCGGTAATGAAATTCAGGGTAAGAAGTTAGGTGTAATCGGACTTGGTGCCATCGGTGCAAAGGTAGCTAACATTGCATTCCGTCTTGGCATGCAGGTATACGGTTATGACCCTTATGTATCAGTAGACGCAGCATGGTCTCTTTCAAGACATATCAAGCATATTACTAATGTAGAAGACATTTACAGAGAGTGTGATTACATCACAATACATGTACCTGCTCTGGACAGTACAAAGGGAATGCTGAATAAGGATGCATTTGCCATGATGAAGGATGGCATCCGTATTCTTAATTTTGCGCGTGATATCCTCGTAAATGATGAGGATATGAAGGAGGCGCTGGCTTCCGGAAAGGTTGCAAAATATGTGACAGATTTCCCAAATCCAGCCATTGCAGAGGTAGAGAATGTAATTACCCTGCCTCATTTAGGAGCTTCCACAGAGGAATCAGAGGATAACTGCGCAATCATGGCGGTAAAACAGATTGCAGATTTTATGGAAAATGGTAATATCAAGAATTCTGTAAACTATCCTGCATGTGATGCGGGGGTATGTGCAACTGCTGCCAGAGTAGCAATCTGCCATAAGAATATACCGGATATGTTAACCAGATTTACAGGAGTGTTCTCCAAGAAATCCATTAACATCGCCAATATGGTGAGTAAGTCAAAGGGAGACTGGGCATATACCATTCTGGATGTGGAATCAGAAGTGGATGAGGCAAGCCGGGCTGAACTGGCAGCTGTTGAGGGTGTCGTAAAGGTCAGAGTAATCTAAAGAGAGAAGAAATATTTTTCTGTAAGAGGTAAATGAAAAAAGTCATGTTATACATGAGTGTATAATATGGCTTTTTTTACACCAGCATTTCATAAAATAATTATAAGCTATAAATACTTACGAGTCGTATTCTATAGAATGAGGAGAGAAAATATGGCGGTTAGCATTTTAATTGCAGATGATGATGACCTGTTGAGAAATCTGGTCAAGGAAGTATTGGAGGAAGAGGGATATACGGTATATGAGGCTGCAGACGGGGAGGCAGCATTGGATATTTTTTGGGAGCATTCTGAGATTGCCCTTATCATTCTGGATATTATGATGCCGAAGCTGGATGGCCTGGCAGTATTGGAAGAAATCCGGGAAAGAGCGGATGTGCCTGTTTTAATGCTGACGGCATTGGGGGATTCTGCCAGTGAATTATCCTGTCTGCGGCAGGGTGCCAGTGATTTTGTCAGCAAGCCCTTTCACTATGAAATACTGGTGGAACGGGTCAGGAATCTGCTGAAGCTGACGAAGGCAGAGAGCCTTGACAGTATACAAACCGGCATTCTGGAGATAGACCCCGTTGGACATAAGGTGTATGTCAATGAGAAGGAGGTTGTATTAAATAATAAGGAATTCCAGTTATTGGAGTATTTGATACACAATCAGAATATTGTGCTTTCCAGGGAGAAAATTTTAGACCGCATCTGGGGATATGATTATGATGGCGACATCCGTACCATTGATACCCATGTGAAGATGTTAAGAGCAAGCCTTGGAGAGGCTGGCAACTATATTAAAACGATACGTGGAATTGGCTATTCCTTTGAGGAGACGTTATGAAAAAGTCGTTAGGAAAGAAACTTTGTTTTATTGGTGTGGTATTAATTGGTTTATTTGTACTGTTAAATATTATATTGACTTATTTTTTTATGATACCCTTTTCTACTTATTTAAACAAAAGGCAGATGGAAGAGATTGTGGTATCTATTGAGAATAGAGAGGACTATTCTGACGAAACATTCATTGAGTATATTGAGCAGATTAATGAAGATTGGGCTACTCAGATTACAGTGGTGGATGAAGAGAAAAATATTATCTGTACAACAAAGGTAAGCGATTATAAAAGAAATAAGCTGGGTGCGATTACCAGTGAATTATTTGATTCTAATTTTGGTAAATTACAAAACGGAAAATCGGCAACATTAACGAAAAGTAAAAAAAATACAAACAAGGTTGACGTGAAAGTAATTAAAAAAATTGCAGATAACCGTTATGCAATACTTTCCCGTTCTTACCGGAGTCTGCAGAATGCAACCTATTCTGCTATTATATTTGATGCTCTGGTAGGGATTGTACTGGTTTTGATTGGTTATGTAGTGGTGTTTCGTATGAGCCGCCGGATTGTAGTGCCAATTGAAAAAATGACAGTGACAGCGGAGCATATTTCCAATCTGGAATTTGATACCAAGGTGGACATTCAGACAGAAGATGAATTGGGACAGCTGGGAAAATCCATTAATAAAATGTCAGGACATTTGGAGCAGAATCTGGAAATGCTGCAAAATGATGTGGAAAACCGAAAGCGGCTGGTACGCAACCTCTCCCATGAGATAAAATCACCGATTGCCGTTATAATGGGATATGCGGACCGGCTGAAGACTGTTATTTCCAAGAATCCGGAAAAGGCGCTGCAGTATTGTGAAATTATATCGGATGAAAGCGGCAGGGTGGATATGCTGGTAAAGGAGATGCTGGATTTATCGAAGCTGGAACAGCAGACGAATGAACTGAGCATTGAAAGCTTTACAGCTGAGCAGTTATTCCAGTCTTTGCATAAGCGTTTTAACGAAGAAAGCAGTGAAAGAAATATCCAGTATGTGGAAGAGTATGACAGGGAAGACCGGCTGCAGGCGGATTATCTTCTACTGGAACGTGCCGTGTATAATTTAATTAACAATGCGTTTTCCCATGGGAATTTAGATAAAATGCTGATTCGGGTAAAGGGAGAACGGAAGCAGGACTACTACGAAATACGGGTATACAATTCGGGAAGCTTCATACCGGAGGAGGAATTATCTTCCATATGGGAGGCATTTAATAAAGTGGATAAGGTGAGAACAAGAGGAAAACAGGGCTCCGGAGTGGGACTTTCCATTGTGAAGGAGGTTGTGGAGGCGCATAAGGGCTACTATTCAGTTCAAAACATTGAGGATGGTGTGGAATTTTGTATTGCTGTAAAATGCATAAAAAACTTGCTAAATGAAACAGATTAGAGTATTATAATGTAGATTTCATACTGTTGGACTATGAAACCGGCAGGAATACAGATTAAGAGGAGTTTAGCGATGAGTGAAAAGTTGAAGGTAGGTATCTTAGGTGGTACCGGAATGGTAGGACAGAGATTTATTGCATTGTTGGAGAATCATCCATGGTTTGAGGTGACAACCATTGCAGCCAGCCCGAGAAGTGCAGGCAAAACATATGCAGAGGCAGTTGGGGACCGCTGGAAGATGGATACTCCAATGCCAGAGGCAGTTAAAGATATTATCGTGCATAATGTAAATGAAGTGGAAGAGGTTGCAGCTACAGTTGACTTTGTATTTAGCGCTGTAGATATGACAAAAGAAGAGATTAAGGCAATTGAGGAGGCTTATGCAAAGACCGAGACTCCGGTTGTCTCTAATAATTCTGCCCATAGATGGACACCGGATGTCCCTATGGTGGTACCGGAGATTAATCCGGAGCATATGAAGGTTATTGATTTTCAGAAAAAACGTCTCGGTACAACCCGGGGATTTGTGGCGGTAAAGCCAAACTGCTCTATCCAGAGCTATGCTCCGGTGCTTACTGCATGGAAGGAATTTGAGCCATATGAGGTAGTGGCAACTACCTATCAGGCAATTTCCGGTGCAGGAAAAACCTTTAAGGACTGGCCGGAGATGGTTGGAAACATTATCCCATTTATTGGTGGAGAAGAGGAAAAATCAGAGAAGGAGCCTCTGCGTATCTGGGGACATATTGACGAGGAGAAGGGTGAGATTGTGCCTGCGGAGAGTCCGGTTATCACATGCCAGTGTATCCGTGTTCCTGTTTTAAATGGCCATACTGCCGCTGTATTTGTAAAGTTTAAGAAACAGCCTACCAAGGAGCAGTTAATCCAGAAATTGGAGGAATATAAGGGTGTTCCACAGGAATTAGGACTGCCAAGCGCTCCGAAGCAGTTCATCCAGTATATGGAGGAGGATAACCGTCCACAGGTAGCATTGGATGTGGACTATGAGAACGGCATGGGTATTTCCGTAGGACGTATCCGTGAGGACAGCGTATATGACTGGAAATTCGTAGGCCTTTCCCATAATACGGTGCGTGGCGCTGCCGGTGGTGCAGTTCTTTGTGCAGAGCTTTTGAAGGCACAGGGATATATCACTAAAAAATAATACGTTTCGTTTCCATTATGCATAGAAGCATGTATAAATGAACAGAAAAGCTTGGAAGATGCCGGGGAATCCCGGCATTTTTCTTTTTGGACTTTATTCAGGGTAAAAAAAGGTGTATAATTTCATTTATATGAGGGTGAACAGGTAAATCGTATGGATTAGGAGGTATCTTAAAATGGCACATCAGGGTAATGGTCAGGAAGAAGAAAAGAAAGAGATGGTAATCCGCAAAAATGGCGAGCTTGCAATTCCGAGAACAGGCTTGGCAGTAAAGGGAGAATTATCAGTGAAGGGTGAACTGGCAGTGAAGGGCGAGCTGGCAGCTATTAACGAGCTGGCTAACAGGGGTGAGTTGGTTGTACCCGGCGAACTGGACAAAAATAATAACAGTGACCGTATCATCATTGTGGAGAGTATTAAAGCTGCTGTGGAATATTTACAGGAAACACAGGGAAATGTTTTAACCACAACCGGTGCATTGGAGCTTTACGAATATACAAAGCTTGCAGATTATAAGGAAAGGCTGTATTCCAGAGTTCTTCCAAATGGTGGTATTGTAAAGGCATGTGAAAATTTAGGGATTTCCGGCAGGCATCTGATTGGAATGACAGGACCGTTTTCCAAAATGATGAATTATGCAACCCTTAAGGATTATAATATACGGTATCTTGTGACAAAGGATTCCGGCATTTCAAGCGGTTTCCTTGAAAAAATGGAGGCGGCAATGGAACTGGGGATTACACTGATTGTGGTTGCCTCCCCTTATAATGAGGAAGAGGAAAAGGAAGAGGAGGTTGTAAAGCGGTTAAAGGATAAAGCAGTAAGATAAAGAAAGGACAAACTGCGGGGAATTTATGACAGGAGGATTCAGGCTTGGACATTCAAAAGGTGATAGACGGACTGGATGCGCTTTATGCAGAGCGGCAGAGTGAAAAGGTAGAGGATTATTTATCCTCAAATTTGGAACAGGCGTTACAGGAAAAGGATGTGGGAAGTGCCATTACTATTATTAATGAGCTGATTGGGTTTTACCGGGATGCGTCCCAGTATGACAAGGCGGAAGCCTATTGTGAAAAGCTGCTGCCCTTTATGGAGCGGGCGGGGCTTAAGGATACCATACATTACGGAACCAGCTGCCTTAATATAGCAAATGCATACCGGGCTTCGGGAAAACTGGAGACATCCCTGCAATACTACCGCATGGTGTCTGATATTTATGAAAAGGTACTGGATAAGAAGGATTTCCGGTATGCCGGGTTATATAATAATTTGTCTCTGCTCTATCAGGAAATGGGGCAGTTTGATAAAGCCTGTGAAATGCTTAACAGGGCCCTTCTGATTGTAAGGGAATATCCTGAGGCGGTTGTGGAACTGGCGGTTACCTACACCAATCTGGCTGCCTCCTGTGTGAAGGCAGGCAACATAGCTATGGCAAAGGAAAATGTGGCGAAGGGGCTTGCTATCTTTAGAAACGGTCTGACAGAGGATTACCATTACAGTGCGGCACTTTCCGTGTCGGGAGATGTTCATTTTGCCGCGAAGGAGTATGAACAGGCGGTGCAATGCTATGAGCGGGCAATGGCAGCTCTTAGGAAGCATGTGGGTCTGACACATGCTTATTTCCGTATCGTGTCCAACCTTCAGGTAAGCTATGCCGCTCTGCAAAAGCCGGAGGCATTAAAGGGAATGACGCTTGCCAGGGAGTACTATGCACAATATGGCAAAGCCGTATTCCGGAAATGGCAGGAGGAATGGAATGCACAGGACGGACATGAAAGGGTGGAATTGTCAGAGCTTTCCTTTGCAAAGGTGGGAGAGGGCTCCGAGTGCTTTGGTGTAGATGATATCCTGTCAATGGACCATGATTTCGGACCGGGCTTTTGTATATTTGTGACAAAGGAGCAGTACAGCCGGTTTGGAAAGGAGCTGGAGAAGGTCTATGATGCCCTTCCGGAGGACTACCGTGGATTTTCAAAGCCGGAAAAAATCCCGTCAGCGCCCCGGAATGGCGTTATTGTGCTGGAGCATTTCTTTGGCAGGATACTCTCTCTGAATGAGAAGGAGCTGCAGTTTTTAATCCGGTTCCAGACGCTGCCGGAGGATACATGGCTGCGGATGGAGGACTGGCGGTTAAAAACCGTTACAAACGGGGAGATATTTGACGGCAGGGATTCTCTGTTTGGAAGGATTTATGTGAGCCTGCAAAAAGGCTATCCGGAAGGAGTGCGAAGGAGAAAAATAGCGCAGAAGCTGGGAGAAATCTGTCAGGAGGGGCAGTATAATTACCAGCGGCTGATGCAAAGGCAGGATATATATGGGGCTTCCCTGATATTGCACTCCTTTGAGGAGCATGTGATGGAATTGCTTTACCTGGTAAATGGAGTCTATGCGCCCCATAGGAAATGGATGGTAACGGAGGCGGATAAGCTGGCAAAGGGAGAAAAAATTCTGAATGGCGTAAAATCCCTTATGCTGAAAATTCCCGACACCGCTTCTTACCATACAAGGGAGCAGATTGACTGGATTGGAACCACCAACAAAGAAGACGAGGTTTTAATGGTTATAAATGAGATTGCTGCAGAGATAGTGAAGCTTTTAAAGGAAGAGGGATATACGAAGAGCAGCGCCCTTTATTTAGAGCAGCAGATACCGTATATCCTGCAGTTAGCTTAGGGAAGGAAGATGGATATGGAAAAAGAGGAATTGGTAAATGCCATTGTGAAGCTTGAATGGAATGCCTTTGACAAGGTAGATAACCTTGGAGGCAGGGCGGACTGCCAGAATGACTGGAATACGTTTTCTGTTATGCGGAAAAGCCAGTATCTTGCATGGCCGGAGAATTTGCTGGAGAGCTTTTATGTGGATTTTACAGAGGCAGATGAGAAGGGCTGGAATCTGATTACAGAGAAGTATGGACGTATGATGGAGTCCACTGTTCCGGAGGAGTACCAGCTGATTCAGGAACAGCTTCCTGCCTGTTCTGAGAAAAAACGGGCGGTTGTGAACCAGATTGCGGAGCTTCAGGTGGAATGGATGGAAGAATTTGCGGCAGAGTATCCCCGTATGGCAGCGAATGCCAGAAGCATTCGTTCATCGGAGGATACCCCGGAAAATACATCCTATGAAACCTATTTAAAGGGAGAGCTTATGACCTATTCAGACCGGACGCTGGGGCTGTATGGCAGATGGATTGTGGAGCTGGAACAGAACAATGAAAATCTGGCAAAAATCATCATGACCAATACGGCACTGCTCTATGGCTATGAATCCCTGGAAGCCGCAGAAACAGCACTGGCAGCACAGGGCTGATAGCGGCACAGGCACTTGAGGAAATTTTTGGTTGAAAAAGATATCATTTTACTGTATAATCTTGACAGGTGAGTGCTTATACTGTAATGAGTGGTTTAATAAGTACGTATGATATGTGATTTATTTTAAGGAGGATTTTTATAATGGCAACTATTTCAGCAGGCGATTTTAGAAATGGTGTAACGATTGAATTTGAGGGTAATATTTATCAGATTATTGAGTTCCAGCATGTAAAACCGGGTAAGGGCGCTGCTTTTGTCCGTACCAAGTTAAAGAATATTGTGAATGGTGGTGTGGTGGAGAAGACCTTCCGTCCGACTGAGAAGTGTGAGACTGCCCATATTGATAGAAAGAATATGCAGTATCTGTATGAAGATGGAGATTTATATTACTTCATGGATAACGAGACCTATGACCAGATTGCATTAGGTCAGGATGTTGTTGGAGATGCACTTAAGTTTGTTAAGGAGAATGAGAATGTTAAGGTGGTTTCCCATGCAGGAAACGTATTTGCCATTGAGCCGGAAATCAACGTGGTATTAGAGGTTACAGAGTGTGAGCCTGGTGTAAAGGGCAACACGGCAACCGGTGCAACAAAGCCATGTACAGTTGAGACCGGTGCAACCCTTAACGTACCTTTATTTGTTAACCAGGGTGATAAGATTATGATTGATACCCGTACAGGCGAGTACCTTTCAAGAGCATAAGTATTATTATCACGGTATATATTAATTTAAGAAAACTATGGAAAGCTGTTTTCCGTAGTTTTCTTTTTTTGCGCAAAATTTGGTAATATTCCCGCTGTTTTCACATATATTAAAAGTATGGGAACTGTAAAGCGTTCAGGTACGGATGCACCAGCTGAAAACAGGGAGGAAATATGGGAAAAAAGAGCGAGATACTGAAAATATTGTCTGCCAAGCTTCGGAGGATTCTGGAATCATCTGATTTGGATTTTGAACGGTTGCAGGAATTAAGGCTGCGGATGAACGAACCGTTTATCATTATATATAACGGAAATGAATTTTTTATATCAGAATGTGGAAATTTAGAGCGGCGCCCGGAAATGGGGTATCAGATTACCGCAGGGGACATTAAGGAGACCCTGGAATATATCAGCAGCTTTTCCCTTTATGCATACGAGGATGAAATCCGGCAGGGCTTTATTACCGTGCAGGGAGGACACCGCATTGGAATTGCCGGAAAGGTTATATTGGAACAGGGAAGGGTGAAATGTGTGAAGCATATTTCTTTTATTAATGTCCGCATGTCCCATGAAAAAAAGGGCTGTGGAAAAAATATACTGCCGTACATATATGAGGGGAAACAAATCTGTCATACCCTGATTATCTCACCGCCGGGCTGTGGGAAAACAACCCTGCTGCGGGATATGGTAAGAATGATTTCGGACGGCTGTGAGAGCCATCCGGGAACCAGTGTGGGAGTGGTGGATGAACGTTCCGAGATTGGAGCCTGTTACCGGGGCGTACCGCAAAATGATGTGGGAATGCGGACAGATGTTTTGGACTGCTGTCCAAAGGCGGAGGGTATGCTGATGATGATTAGGAGCATGTCGCCAGCTGTTATCGCAGTGGATGAGATAGGAAAAAGGGAGGATGTTGATGCTCTGGCATATGTCATGAACTGCGGCTGCCAGATTTTAGCCACGGTACACGGCGCCTCCATTGATGATGTGAAGAACAAACCGATTTTAAGGAAGCTGGTGGAGGAAAAGCTGTTTAAACGCTTTATTGTGTTAGCAGGGGGAAAACAGCCTGGAACCGTTGAGAATATATTTGATGAGCGTGGGAGCGTCTTATATGACTGGAAAAGTCCCAGAGAAGAATGGATACCGGTGGAATGAGGTGAGGCAAATGGCGTTCTTTTGTAAGATAGCAGGAATCATCTGTGTAATGGGAGCTTCCGGTTACCTGTCAGTCAGTATAAGCAGGTTTTTGGAGTCAAGGAGGCGGGAGCTGAGGCGGCTTTACAGCATTTTGTTACAGCTAAAGAGCGAAATCCAGTATATGGGGAATACGCTGCCGGAATGCTTTATGAGTCTGTCAAAGGGGGCAGGGGAACCCTTTGAAGAGTGGCTTTTTTCCCTGTCGGACAGGATGGAGGTAAAGGAAAATTCCTGTTTCACAGATATCTGGACAGAGGAGCTTGCGCATTTATATGAGAAATCTGCATTGGAGGCGGATGATTTGGAGCCCCTGCGTGAACTGGCGGACAAGCTGGGGAATGTGGATACAACCTCACAGATAAAGGCGATTGATTACGCACTGCTGCATATTGAGAGGAACCGTACCATGCTGGAGGATGAAATGAGCCAGAAAAAAAAGGTGGTAGCCACATTAAGTATGTTTGGAGGATTTATGACACTGATTTTACTGTTATAAGGGGATATTTACTATGTCGATTGAAATCATCATTAAAATTGCAGCACTGGGTATTGTTGTGGCATTGTTAAATCAGGTGTTGAAGCATGCCGGACGAGATGACCAGGCTTTTTTTGTAACCATGGCAGGGATTATTATTGTGCTGACATGGTTGCTGCCATATTTTACGGAACTGTTTTCTTCCATGCAGGATTTATTTGGCCTGTGAGACAGGAGGGGTTAAATGAGCTTTTTTAAAATTATATGCGGAGTAGTGATAGGGGTTTTGCTGGCAATCAAGTTAAAAAGTCTCAACAGTCCATTGTGGGTTTACCTGTCTCTGGCATTAAGCATATTTGTCCTTTTCTATATATTGAACCGGCTAAGCTTTGTCTTGGATTTTTTAGATGATGTAATGGGGGATATCGGACTGGAATCCGGTTATTTTGAAATCCTGATTAAGATTGTGGGGATTTCCTATCTCTGTGAGTTTACCTCGAATATATGCAGGGAGTCCGGATTTGTGGCGGTGGCAAGCCAAATTGAAATTGGGGGAAAAATGACCATGATGGTGATGAGTATGCCGATTTTAATGGCAATTGTAGAGACAATTACTTCTGTTTTGTGAAAGGAGCATTCTGTGAAAAAAAAGCTTTGCCTTCTGATTTTGTTCATAGGTCTGGTGCTCCTTTTTTGCTGGACATGCGGTATAAGGACAGAGGCCTCCGGGTATGATGACCAGTCTGGGCAGCTGGTTGACACCTATTATGACAGCTTCTATGACAGTGTGGAAATGGATGAGCTGGAAAAGGATTTGAATACGCTTACCCGACAGTATGGACAGACGGAGAGCTTCTCGTTTCTGGATATTTATAATCTGCTGCTGGAGGGGAAGGTGGAGGAGGCAGTCGGACAGGCACTGGAGGGCTTTTATGAGAATATAACCAGTGAAATCATGCAGAACAGGAAGCTGCTGGTGCGATTGGTTGTACTGGTTATTATTGCAGCCATTTTCAGCAACTATTCCTCTCTGTTGAAGTTCAGCTATGTGGGAGAACAGGGCTTTTATATTACCTATCTGATGATTGCAGTGCTTTTGATGCAGTCCTTTACCCTTGTTTACGATTTGGCAGAGGAAACGGTTTATTACATAAAAGATATTATGGAGTGTCTGCTGCCTGCATTTTATATGTCTGTTGTTTTGTGCGGTGGGCTCACTACATCACAGATGGTAAATTCCATGTTTTTGTGGATGCTGTCCTTTGTGGAAAAGACGCTGCTGGTTATTATTCTTCCAGCAATCCGCATTTATTTTCTAATCGCGTTGTTAAACCAGATTAACACACAGGACCGTTTTTCCAAGCTGGCGGGTCTTTTAAAGCAGGGAATCCAGTTTTTGCTAAAGGCAATTGTTACCGGAATCATCGGTTTAAATGTAATGAAGAGTATACTGGTGCCGGTATATGATAATGCGAAATATAATGTTCTGCAAAAGGGGCTGTCTGTAATTCCGGGAGGAACGTCCTTATCCGGGCTCAGCACCATTTTACTGGGAGCCGGGGTACTGATTAAAAACAGTATCGGTATTACGGCAGTGATTGTCCTGCTGGTATTGGGAAGTATTCCGTTGTTAAAGATTTTCTGTTTTTATATTGTGTACCGGGTGATTCTGGCGCTGGTCCAGCCCATCAGTGACAAGCGGATTCTATCAGGAATTCAGGCGGCGGCAGACAGTACAGGGATTTTACTGAGGGCAGCTGCCACCTCCATTGTATTATCGGTGCTTTCCATTGCGATTGTCATTCTGACAACAAATGTGAAGCTGTATACAGGATAGAAGCGGATAGGTAATTGCGAAACTTTCTATTTTCAAAAACCAGTTGTGCAATATATACAATATTATAAGCAGGGTGCTTTGGAGCCGTTGGTACTTAGGTGCCGTATTTTGGCACCTTA
>JAXVOW010000275.1:0-4087 GCA_037301995.1 bacterium
TACCATACTGGATGCGCTGTTACTCAACATGACCGCAACAATAGATGGAATCAAAAAATTTTACGACAAATAAAATAGCTGTTACAAAAGAGGCGCCGGACATCAATCCGGCACCTCTTTTACATTTCTATAAGTTTTTCCCTTTCCTTTACAGCTATTCTGCCATTATAAAAATAATATCATAATAATAGATTCCGTCTTTTTCATAAATCCCAAGCCCCACCTCTGAGACGGTACTGTCCTTCACCACCTGCATCAGATTCAAATCCTTCTCCATATCGGCTATCAGGCGTTCAATCCCATAATCTGCAACTCCTCCATATGAAAACTCATAACCACCGGAGCATTTCACGCCACGGTTTCTCAACAAAGCCTCCAGAGTTGTCCCGGTATTGCTTTCTATCTGCCCATATCCGTTCACCAGGTCAGCTGCCCGTAAAACTGCACAGGCCTGCACCTTTGAATTCATGGCAAAAGCCTCCTGCCCTGCCTCCGTTCTATTCTGGTTTAGATATTGATACACAGGATAAAGTGTGGTCGCATTCTCATCAATACTGCCGTCTTTATTAAAGATATATGTCACTCCGTCAATCTCCAGCACCGCATCACTGACTCTGGTTCCATCCGGATTTAAATAATAGCGGTAACCGTCCAGTGTCAGAAAGCCGGTCATAATTGCACCCTGGTCATCCGCATAATACCAGTTTTCGTCGAATTTAAACCAGCCGGTAACCAGCTCTGCCTTACTGTTAAAATAATAACGGTTATTCTCATACTCTACAAAGCCGGTCTGGATTTTTCCTGTGTCATCTGTGAGGTAAAAGCTTTTCTTTGTTTTGATTACGCCGGTCTGCACCACACCATTTTTGTCGGCATAGTAATAGGCATCTTCCGCTTCCACGTAAAATTTCCCCTTTACCAGATAGCCGTCTTCATCAAAGTAATACAGCTTCTCTTCAATTTCTGAAAACCCCACCGCATACTGTCCGTCATCCTTTTCGTATTTTTTGCCGTTCTCCTCCTCTACCCAGGAAGCAAGAGACTGCTGCTTAAAGAAAAGCACCATCCCTGCCACTGCTACAAGGGAAAAGCCTATAGCAATCGCTGTTATCCTATTTTTTTTATTCATTTTCTTCATTCTTTTTCCTCCTCCTTAACCTGTAAAGGCTGATATTTTTATGCCGTAACAGAAGTATCAGGATTCCCATCAAAATGATACAGGCTGGAACCACAATGATTGTCACCACCTTCACCATGGTCTGCGTTCCGTTTGGATACAACGCCATCTGACTGCCCACATCCTTACCTTCAATCCAGACGTTTGCCTCTGTCCCGGTTATCTGCCTGAGAATCTCTATAAAAAATCTTCGGTTTGCGCCCTGGGATTCCGTATCTGCCTCTTCATTAAAAAATATATTTGAGGTTATTAAAAACAGGGAACCCTCATCCGGATTCTCAGCGCAGGATGCCACGCTAAAAGGACCTGAAATATCATCCTCTGCCTTTGTTGTCAAATCGTCAAAATCACTTACCTTGGAATATGCCGTACTGCCTGTTGTCAGAATATCCGTGCATGTATATCCATTTGCCCCGCCATTTTTAAGAATTCCTTTACTGGTCATTGTCAGCACTGTCAAATTCTCATCCAGAATCTCCTGGGTATATTCCGTATCCTCAATTTTAGGAACCAGATAATACTGTGTATCATAAATATAACGTCCTGCATCCTGTTCAATGACAATTCCCGGCTGGACATCCAGTCCATATTCCTCCAAAAATGCAGTAAAAAGCTCTAAATCCTCATTTAACGGGTCGATTGTAACAAAAAGCTTTCCACCAGACTTTAAATAATCCTCTAATATGGCAATTTCCTCCTCTGAATAATCACTCTGAGGTGCATTAATCAGCAGTGCTGTACAGTCCTCCGGTATTGCCTCCTGGATGGATGCGGAGGTCTCCGGCAAATTCACTTCCTCAAATTCATAATTGTTCAACAGCAAAAGATTCTTAAAGCTACTGTTCAGCTCTTCCTCACCATTTCCAACCGCCACGCACAGCTTATCCGCCTCTTCGGTATTCGTATATACAATTGCCCTGGTAAGCTGTTCTTCAATTTCCAATGTCCGGTCATAAGAATAGGCGGAGGTCTGGGTTGTTGTAACATAATCATCCGAGCTCAGATAAATATATTTCTCACCGCATACCACAACAATACTGGATTCACTGACCGAACTGACATCCGTCAGATACTGTTCCCGGAAAGCACTATCCGTACTTATATCCTTGTAATGAATCGTAATATTATCACTTAAATCCTCATATGCCTTTAACAGCTCCTGGTAAGTGGCATTTGCGCGGCTGCGCAATCCTATATAATAAATATCTGTTGTTTTGTCAACCTCTGAAACCGCCTGCTTTGTCTGTTCCGAAAGGGTCAGCAGCCCTTCCGCCGTACAGTCAATCACTCTTGTATGGGATAATGACACCAGGCTGATAACCAATGTACCTGCTATTACAACAGCCATATATGCTGAAATCTTCCTCCTGCTCTGTCTGCGGATTTCCAGTGCAAGCCAGGTCAGCAGAAAAAAGCACACAGCAAGGAGGAGCAGATAAATAATATCTCCGCTTCTGACAATACCAGAAACCATATCGTTATACTTATTATAGATTGAGGTATCATGAAAAAACTGATACCAGCCATCATTTGCTGCAACAATACTCTCCATCAGCCTGCTCAAAAAAATAACGAGATATACAGCAAAGGTCATAACCCCAGCCAAAACCGGATTAGCAGTGAGTGACGATATAAACATTCCAACGGACAATAAAACCAGCGTAACCAGACATGTACTAATATAGCTTCCCATCAAAAAGCGGATGCTCATCTCTCCGCGACCGGCTATCCAGCAGGGATATATCCCGCTTGCAAAAACCGGTAATAACACAAAGATTACAGTGGCCAGATATTTTCCTGCAAGAACGCAAAAGGTGGATACCGGGGCCGTAAACAACAGCTGGTCGGTTTTGCTCCTTCTCTCGCTGGCAAACAGTCTCATGGTACAGAAGGGAATTATCGCTGCCACTACCAGGAAGCTGCGGCTCAATACATAATATCCAAACTGGGTACTATAGGTAACCAGGCAGTTTGTTACAAAAAATATTCCTGTTACTAGAAAAAACACCGCATAATAAAGATATGCAAATAAGGAGGAATAGTATGTCTTTAATTCTTTTTTTAAAACTGCAAGCATTTACGCATCCTCCTTTTTATTCATTTCGATAAATACATCCTCCAGAGAGGATTCCACCTTTTCAATACCATAAACATTAAATTTTCTGCTTACCAGATAACCAAATATGCTGTCTCTGATATCCCTTGTATTCTTTGCTGTTCCTATAAATTCAAAAATACCCTTCTCCTTTTCCCCTACATATTGGACGATCCCCAGGGCTTCATATCCCTTCAGGCATTTTTCAATCTCTTCCCTGTCTCCTTTGATTACAAGCTTATAGACGTTTCTGTTCCCTTTCCGCCTGGCAGCTGCCATGGAATCATCCAATACAAGCCTGCCATCCTTTAATATAAGAATCTCATTACATAATTCTTCTATTTCTGTAAGGATATGGGAGCTGATTATAATTATATGCTCCTTTTGAAGACTCCGGATTAACTCTCTTATGCTTTTTTTCTCCTCCGGGTCCAGCCCCACCAGGGGCTCGTCCAGAATCATAACGGATGGATTGCCAAGCAGAACCTGGGCAAATCCAACTCTCTGCTGTAAGCCCTTTGATAAATTCTTGATATAATCATACTGGCGGCTTTCTATATCCAGCAATTCCATTACTCTGACGGCTTCTTCCCTTTTTTCTTTGATGCCTTTCATGTCTGCAGCGAAGATAAGATATTCCCAAACCTTCATATCCTTGTACAGCGGCGGCACCTCCGGAAGATAACCGATATGCTTTTTTGCCTCCTTTGGCTTTTTACGCATATCTATCTGGTTAATATGGATTTCTCCCTCCCATGGCTTCAAATATCCTGTCAGTATATTCATTATCGTAGATTTGCCGGCTCCGTTTCTTC
>JAXVOW010000276.1:0-6255 GCA_037301995.1 bacterium
TTTTTCATTTGTTATTGTGGTTAACACATAGGAATCCCCATTTTTTACAACATAATTGTCACTGCCAAACTGGCTGACATAAAATCCGTCCTCTGACGGAATATATTTCTCCTGTCTTCCGTCACCTGATTTTACCCATAATGAATTCCCCTCTTTTACAATCGCCTCCTCATAACAATGCGACCAACCTCTGCCCAAGACAGAAGCCTCTTGCAGAAGAGCATTATAATACCGTTCCAGCTTAATAGGAATAATGCCTTTTATGAAAAAGATTGTATCCCTGCTGACATAATTACCTGTACACATATTTACAGGGTCACCATCGAACTTTCCACCCTTTTCTTCGGAAACACCTGCTCCATTATATCCAAGCTTCTCTAACAAATCATTGAAAAGCTTTGCAAGCTTAACCAAAAAATGCGTTGTATCCTTACCATTTGTTATCTTTTTTTCTGCTTTTTCATATTCTTTTACAATCTGTTCAAGTGCATTTGCAACATCTTTTGATTCTGTCTTATCCTTCTCTAATTGTTCTATTAAGCTCTCCATCGCAGATACAATCTGTCCACATCCCTTTAAGCCTGCCATCTGCCGTTTAACTTTTTCGATTTCTCCTATATTCTGTTTTAAGCTCTTTGTTATAGCCTCTAAATTTTGAACCTCTTTTTTTACATTGTTTATGTTGATATCAAATTCAGACATCTTTCCCTCCCCCTTATCGTGTAAATACTACGATTTATAAATTACATCAAAATACTTATTTTGTCAATGTTTGGTTATAAATTTCTATTATAATTAATTTCTTCTGGTACAATACACAAAAACAGTCACACAGATTTGTGTGACATATATTAGAACTTTATTTTATATATTTAGACCGTCTACTTGACAGGAGGGGGCATATCAAAATGCCTCTCTTATTATTTTCAAAAAAGAACATTTTAACAAGGTCGGAAATGGCGGTGGAAATCAAAATTATTTGGTATCATGCTTTGCAAAACGGACACTCAAATTTTCATTTCCTTGACAAAGAATTGCGCCCTTTAGGGCTTTTCTGTATAAGAAAAAGTAAACGAAATCAAGATGCCAGTCAAAGTTCTGTCACCGCCTTTGCCATACTGACAAATTGTAATACATCATCCAGAGCATTAAAACTATATAACAAGCCATAAGGAATACTGTAATCCCAGTCCACAGGGATAGAAACCAACCCAGGGTGGACATCCTGCCAGCATTCAATTGTAAGCAGGACATTTCCTGTTTCTGCACAGCGGTTAAATACAGATAAATCGTAAAACTGCTGCGTATCCTCAATATGAATTTGTGGATGATGCGTCTCCAAATCGTTGCGCAGGAAATCATTTACCCCTGAATCTCCTCTTTTCACCATCATAAGGGTTTCCCCGTACAAATCTTCCATATGTATCAGCCTTTTATCTGCAAGGGGATGCTCTCTTGATACAGCGACCATCTTTTTATATCTGCCAAGGGGCAGAAAATTACAGCGGGACAGCCATGCCTTGGAATCACATACACCAATCAGAAAATCAAATTTTTCTCCCAGCTTCTCAATTTCTCCAAGGATTCCCTCACAGTTATCCTCAAAGGGAACAAGGTGCAGCTTATAATCAGGAAAATCCTTATTAATACGATACCACAAATCCATAAACGGCTTGGCAGGATTTAACAGCGATGTACCGACACAAAAGGTGGTAGACTCCGCATGCAAAGTCGCCTTTGCACTGGCAACGGATTTTCTTGAATAATCAATCATAAATTTCGCATCCTGGTAAATAATCGCTCCGGCATCAGTCAGACGAATACCGGAGGGAGTACGGTCAATCAGCTTTAATTCCAAATGACTTTCCAGTAAATTCATCTGCTTCATAACGGCTGTTGGAGAAATATACAGGCGTTTTGCCGCCTTTGTAAAACTGCCGCAGTCACAGACCGCAATAAATGTTTCAAGAATAGGATTATACATAATGTAACCTCCAAGCATAATATAACAGACGTGCCAACAGGTAACCGCACAGCCCGAATTTTAAATCTGTCCATTTTATACGTCCTTCCGATGGTATAAACTATTGGTTTATGCCATAATAACATATCGGAAATTCCCAGTCAAGAAAAGCAATGCTACAATAGATTCAGCACAGAAAAAAGGAGGAAGTGATATGTCAAATAAGCTAATTGCTTTTTACTCGAGAGCGGATGAAAATTATGTAAATGGCGTAATTAAAACGCTGGATACCGGCAACACGGAAATTGCAGCAGGTATTATCCAGGAGTTGACTGGTGCAGATATGTTTAAAATTGAACAGGTGCAGGAATACGCAAAGGATTACAACGAGTGTATTGCACAGGCACAGGCTGACCAGAAGCGGAACGCCCGTCCGGAGCTTAAAGCATATCCGGAAACTCTCCAGCAGTACGACACAATTTATCTTGGCTTTCCCAACTACTGGAGCACTATGCCAATGGCAGTATTTACCTTTTTAGAGCATTATGATTTCAGCGGCAAGACAATCAAGCCCTTCTGCACCCATGAAGGCAGCGGTATGGGCCAAAGCGAGCAGGATATCAAAAGGCTGTGTCCGGATGCAATAACAGAAAAAGGGCTTGCCATTCGCGGAGGCAGTGTAGCGAAATCAAAAACAGACATTGAAACATGGATAAAAGGAGATTGATAAAATGAAACCACAGGAAATGAGTGTATTCCCTACAGGCAATACAAATGATGCATTTGCAAAATACTTTACCGGACAAAGCTATTTGAATATGTTGTCAACCAATCAGGTGGGAATTGGCAATGTGACATTTGAACCAAAATGTAGAAATAACTGGCACATTCATCACGCAGATAAGGGCGGCGGTCAGATATTGCTCGTTACAGCCGGTGAGGGCTGGTACCAGGAATGGGGACAACCGGCAAGAAAGCTAAAGCCCGGTGATGTGGTTCATATCCCTGCCGGAGTCAAGCACTGGCACGGAGCAGCGGCAGACTCATGGTTCCAGCATCTGGCAATCGAAGTGCCGGGCGAGAACTGCAAAACGGAGTGGTGTGAACCGGTCTCAAACAAGGAATATGAGAATTTATAAGAAAGAGGTGTGACATATGGCAAAGGAAATTTGGGAGGAGACAATCAGATGAAAAATGTAATGCTTTGGGCAGGCGCAGGTCAGATAGGTATGGCAATAGCACGCCGTATGGGACATGGAATGAAAATCATTGTTGGCGATAAAAACATTGAGAATGCTCGAAATAGCGCTAAGATTATGAATGATGCAGGTTTTGACGTAATTCCTGTAGAAATGGATTTATCATCACGGGAATCCATACTGGCTATGATAACAGAGGGACAAAAATACGGAGATATAAAAATGCTTGTTAACGCCGCCGGAGTTTCGCCAAGCCAGGCTCCCATTGAAACAATCTTAAAAGTTGATTTATACGGAACTGCAATATTGCTTGAAGAGGTAGGAAAAGTCATCCAAAAAGATGGTGTTGGTGTAACAATTTCCAGTCAGTCCGGATTTCGTATGCCTGCATTAACCGCTAAAGAGGACGAACTTTTAGCCTGTACACCTGCCGACAAGCTGTTAGAACTTGAAATATTACAGGAGGAAAATATCAAAGATACGCTTCATGCTTATCAACTTGCAAAACGCTGTAATGAAAAGAGAGTTATGGCACAATCCGTGGAATGGGGAAAACGGGGCGCACGGTTGAATGCGATTGCTCCTGGTATTATTGTAACTCCTTTAGCAATTGATGAGTTTAACGGACCAAGAGGAGATTTTTATAAAAATATGTTTGCAAAATGTCCAGCCGGACGTCCCGGAACGGCAGACGAGGTTGCCAATGTAGCAGAATTAATCATGAGTACCAAGGGGGCTTTTATTACAGGCTCTACATTTCTAATTGATGGTGGTGCAACAGCAGCCTACTATTATGGAGAACTGAATCAATAAGAAGAAGGGGGAAATCGGTACGGCAATCAAAAAAATCAGGAGTGCCAAGAGAAGATATTTTCCTTTCTTTGAAATTGATTTCTTGGCATAACTTTTCTCCTTTTTCCGTATAGTAATCTAACATAATCCACAAGGTCTGGTAATCGATTTTATGCTGTGCCATCCATTACGACAGCCTGCCATTTTCCATCTCATAGACCACATCCGCCAAATTCATTGTAGACTTTCGATGAGACACCAGCACTACTGTCCGGTTATCACAGGATTCCTGCAATGATTTTAGAATAACCCCTTCATTCAGGGAATCCAGATTACTGGTGGGTTCATCCAGCAGAAGAAATGGCGCATCATGTAAAAATGCCCTGGCAATACCGATTCGCTGCCGTTCTCCACCGGACAGGGTATCCCCTAATTCGCCTACCTCCGTATCATATCCCTTAGGAAGCGTCATAATAAAATCATGGATGGACGCTTTCTTTGCCGCCTCCATAATTTCTTCCCTTGTTGCCCCATGCTTTCCTATGGCAATGTTATTGGCAATGGAATCGTGAAACAGATGGGTTTCCTGTGTCACATAGCTTTCCATATCCCTAAGCCGCTTCGTCGCAAGCTTCCTGACATCCGTTCCATCCACTGCAACCCTTCCCTGGTCTGCATCCCAGAAACGCATTAAAAGCTTTAACAAAGTAGACTTTCCGGAGCCGCTGACACCATGGATTCCCACAATTTTTCCCGGTGTAATGGAAAGAGAATAATCCTTTAAAATCACTTCATCCTCGTAAGAGAATGTGACATGTTCTACGTCTGCTCCGGCAAAACGCTGGCTTTCCTCTTTATTACCGCTTATCTCTCCGTCACCGGCAGTCTTTTCATTGCCGGCTGCTTTTTCATCACTATACACTTTTTTATCACCAACCACATTTTCGTCATCGGACGCTTTTTTATTGCTGGCTGTCCTTCTTCCACCGGACGTTTTTTCTTCGCTGGATACTTCTTCGCTACCGAATGCGTTTTCTGCCACATTCCAATCTGGCAACGCAATCTCATTTACTCCCTTACCCTGTTCACACTCCTCTATCTCTTCCACTAAAGGTTTTTCCTCCAGAATCGACAGCACCCGTTCTCCGCTTGCCAGAGTCTGGTTAAGATTGTTTGACAGACTGGATAGTGCCACCACCGGACCAAAGGAACCCATCATGGCAATGGTACAGGTAAGTACACCGTCAATTCCCAGGCTGCCCTCCTGATAGAGATATAACGTCAAAAACAGCATTCCAAAGGAGGCAAGCAAAATGACAAGATTGGTAAAGGCACGCTGTGTTCCCTCCAGACGGCTTAGTCCCTTCTGCATTTCTCCAAGCTTCTTGGAGCGTTCCTCCATCTGCGCCTTTCGGACTTCTCCCTGTCCATACTGAATGGTTTCCTCCAAGCCTCTAAGGGAATCCAGTACAAAGCTGTTGAGATGTCCAAATTCCGTCCGGAATTCCATTCCCTGGGATGCTCCCCTTTTTCCGTTCCAGACAGGAATCACTGCTCCCACCACAACATAGGCGAGTAACGCAAGCAAGCCTGCCAGCACATGATAGCTTCCAATAAATATGACCATAATCAACGAAGTCAATGTAGCAATTGCAATGGGCGAAATGGTATGGGCATAAAATACCTCTAAAAGCTCAATATCTGTTGTAATAATCGAAATCAAGTTTCCCTTATCCCGTCCCTCCAATTTTGCAGGACACAGTTTACGTAAGGCTGCAAATACCTTATGCCTTATGATTGCCAGCAGCTTAAAGGCGATAAAATGATTGCAATACTGCTCTGCATAGTGTAACAGTCCACGTAATACCGCAATGAAGCCCATAAGCACAAATATCCTTCTTGCAAAAAATGTTTCCAATAAAACGGATTTCATGGCAATTTCCATATCTGCCGCATTCAGCGAAAGTCCTCCTAATACCACCTGTCCTGCCAGTATCGTTAAGAAGATGGCACAGAGATATCCTGCAACACCCAGTAAAATGGCAGCCACCATAATATGAAGCAACGGTTTTACCAGACCGATTAGTTTCATCATAATCTTTATTCCACTGCGTCTCTTTTTCCCTGAATCCTTCATGCTTCCACCACCTTCTTAAACTGCTCCAGCTGTCTCTGGCTCTCAAACAGCTTCCAATAAGCTCCACCCTTTTCCATCAGCTCTGCATGGGTTCCCTTTTCCACAATCATGCCGCTCTTTAACATATAGATACAGTCCGATTCCGTCACATTTGACAAGCGATG
>JAXVOW010000277.1:0-12698 GCA_037301995.1 bacterium
TGAATCTTTCCCTTGTGTTTCTCTCCGGAATGCTATGGGCAGCGGTGGCGGCACTCCTTGCCGCCGCCTCCAACAGCAGATATGTTGCCTATGGCGGCTCCTTTGTATTGTTTTATACATTAGTTATCTTATATGAGCGGTATTTCCAGGAGCTGTACTGCCTGTATCCGGTGGAATGGTTTACACCGGAGCATACATGGGTGCTGGGAGATACAGGAATTATTCTCATGTGCATAGGAATTATTGCGATTATTGGTATTTTTTATTATGAGATTGTAGGGAGGTGCATAGAACGTGCGTAGGATGAAACAGATTGTATATACAGCGCTTTCCAACTTCAGAAGATGGCATAAAAATCCCCAGATTATCCTTTGCTTTTTACTTGCTTTTATTTTCTGCTTCCTGTTATCGGATAAGGTAATGCAGTTTGCAAAATCACATGAAACCCATCTGCAGGGAATGGAATCCTTTATATGGACCTTTGGAGATTCCCAGTCGGTGCTGGCAATTTCCACATTGCTTTTACTGCTCTTTGCGGATATGCCGAATCTTTCCAATGACGTGCCCTATTTTATGGTGCGGACGGACCGGAAAACGTGGATGCTTGGGCAGATTCTATACCTGATTCTGGCGACCTTTGTCTTTATCTTTTTTATTTTTCTATCCACGGTACTGCTGTCGGCACAGAGGGCATATCCGGCAAATATGTGGAGCGACACCGCGGCAGTTCTGGGATATTCCACCATTGGAGAAAAGATTGCCGTGCCGGCATTTGTGAAGGTGCTGGAGCTGACCTTCCCCTATCAATGTACCATGCATATTTTTTTTCTGATGACAGGGTATGCAGTGACAATGGCAAGCCTGATTTTATTTTTAAATCTTTGTAAGAACAATGGAGGTATGATAGGAGGCGTTATTTTCAGCGGTTTTGGCATGCTGTTAAATCCGGATATTGTGGCGCAGTGGTTTGGCATATCCACAAACAATATCCGCTTTGCCAATATTATATTTGGCTGGCTGTCGCCGCTGAATCATGCAACCTACTATATGCACAATTTTGGTTATGATAACCTGCCAAAGCTTTGGATGTCCTATCTGTTTTTTGTACTGTCCAGCATACTGTTTTTTGTTCTGTCACTGATTAAAATAAAAAATTATGCATTTCAGTTTACAGGGACACAAATGAGGTGAGAGGAGATTGGATAATGGAAGAACACGCCGGAATTGAAGTGAAAAATGTATATAAATCCTTTGGAAAGGAGCATGTGCTTACCAATATCAGTTTTTCTATACCGCCGGGAAGCATATATGGAGTGGTAGGAAATAACGGAAGCGGAAAAACCGTCTTGATGAAATGTATCTGCGGATTTATGAAATGTGATAAAGGGACTATTCTGGTAAACGGTAAACAGGTGGGGAAGGAGATTGATTTTCCGGACCATCTTGGCATCATCATAGAAACACCAGGATTTATTCCAAATTTAAGCGGATATAAAAACTTAAAGATTCTTGCGTCCTTAAAGGGAAGAATCGGAAAAAAGGAAATCCGGGAAACGATACGGAAGGTGGGACTTGACCCGGACATGAAAAAGCCGGTGGCAAAATATTCTCTTGGCATGCGCCAGAGACTGGGAATTGCCCAGGCGATTATGGAAAATCCTAAGGTGCTGATTTTAGATGAGCCCTTTAACGGTCTTGACCGCTATGGTGTAGTGGAGATACGGGCATTGCTAAAGCAGTTAAAGGCGGAGGGAAAATCTATTCTGCTTGCCAGCCATAATGCACAGGATATTGAAGAGCTTTGTGACCATGTACAGGATTTAATGTTGAAAGAGGAATAGAAAATGATGAAATGGAAAAAAGTGATGACGATTATCTGCCTTGCAGCTTGTATGGTTCCGGCGCTGAATCCGGGCTGCGGAAAAAGTTATGCAGCAGCCATCGATAAGATTGAGGCAGGAGAGGATAAAACAGAACAGTCCACAGAGGTACAGGGCGGTAAAGTTCAGGAACCGGTTGGAGACCCGGCTGGCGGCAGTACGGATGAGGATACAGAAGACGATTCTGCGCAGCAGAACACAGCAGGAAGCACGACAGTGCTTGCAATTGATAATAAAAATCTGTACGAAGGAATGGAGAAAACATATTCTAAGGGATATGTCCCAAAGATTAAGGGAAATCAGGCGGTTATCGTGCTTCCGCTGCAGGCAAAGAATAAGCTTGCCGGAAACCGGATTAAAACAAAGATAAGTCTGGGAGAGGCAGAGACAGACCCCTTTATCCATAAGAATTATGAAAAGGATATCCAGTTAAAAAAGCATAAGGTTGGCAAAAACGGGAAAAAGGCAGAATGTTATCTGGTCACCTATAATCTGGATTTAAAAAAAGACCGTTATAACGGCAGTTATCCGGTGGTTATCAGTGTAATTGCTGAGGATGAAGAGGGAAATGAGATTTATCAGGATTTTACCGTCTATGTCACCATTACGGATGGAAAAGAGTTAAGTGGTGGCGAGCTGGATTCCGGCTATGCAGGTGGAGAGGAGCTGCAGTTTGCACCAAAGGTAATAGTGGATTCCTATAAGTTTTCCAAGGAACCGATTCAGTCAGGGGATGAATTTACGGTGGACATTACCCTGTTAAATACCAGCAAAACGGAGACGGTAAAAAATATGCTGGTAACGGCGGCTCCCGATGAGAATATAGAGCTGCTCAGTAAATCCGACAGCGTTTATATTGAGGATATTGGAACAAGTAAAACCTGTTCCGCAAGCTATACCTTTAAGGCAAACGCAGCTACACCACAGGGCCAGTACAATATTGCTCTGACCATGGACTATGCCGACAGTAAGGGAAACTCCTATACAGCACAGGGTACCGTTAAGGTGACGGTGGGGCAGCTGGTTAAGATTGAAATAGACCCGGTTGTGGTTCCCGAGGAAATACAGATGGGAGAGACTGTGGAGCTGCAGACTCAGGTGATGAACCTGGGAAGAGGAAAGATTTATAATGTCCGTGCCGTGGTGGAGGCAGACGGTTTGCAGCCGGCAGGGACAGCATTTATCGGGGATATTGAAGCGGGAAATGCCATGTCAGGAAGCACAGAGCTTACCGCAGTGGGGCTTTCCGGCAATTCCCTGTACGGTACAACCCAGGGGAAGGTAATCTTTTATTATGAGGATGAGGCGGGAACAGAGATGACAGAAGAACTGACCTTTGAAACGTCTATTAAATCACCTTTAAATGAGAAAAAAGATGAAGTCGCCGCAGACGATACCAGCCAGTGGTGGGTAATCATGGCAATGATTGTCGTTGTTTTAGCTGTGGCTGCTGCATTTTTTATAATAAGAAAGATTAAGCAGAATTCTGCCGGAGAGGAGGAATTGGATGAGGAATGAAAATTAGTGAGTTTTTCAGGCTTAGAAAACAAAACGATATGGTGAAGCTCATCTGTATCCTTGCGCTGACAGGAGTGGCATGTTTTGTAAATGCGATATTCCACATGGGCAGCATATATCATTATGTAAACCTTCCTGCAGAGTATGTTTTGACGGGGGAAGGGATAGTTACACAAAAAAGCTTAAATGCGTTTGAGCAGATGGAGGATATATCAGAGGTGAGCAGGGAAATGGAGCTTCCTGTTACGATTAAGTATAAAGGTATGGAAGCGATGATTACCTGCAGGGTGTTGTCCCAGGAATATCTGGAAAATGTGTATGGAATTGAAATTTCTGGCGGTACCAAAAGGTATTATATGAACGAAGCTGCATTTACCGAGCTATATCAAAACCTGTCAGAAAGTGATGCTTCTTTTGCTATGGAGCAGGAGGGACAGACAGATGGAAATATAGAATATAGTATCCAGTATTCGGATTCCTCAGAATTTTATGAGGAGGATGCCCCTGTTTCAGCTGTCTATAAAGCAGCAAAGCTTGTGGTGGTGAAAAATGGAATGCAGCAGGAGGAACCCTTTATCTGTACAGCAGACAGTGGAAGCAGTCTGTCTAAGGAAGCGTTTACCCTGCGGGTATTGTATCAAAAGCATGATTTAGATGGTTTGCATGTGGATGCCCTTAGGAAGATGGGGTATTCAATTGAGAATGAAGAAGCAGTGATTTCAGAGGAATATGAGATGAAAATAAGGCTGCTGCATATCCGGTATGGACTGCTTTCCAGTGGAATCTGCTTAGTGGCAGTCTTGGCGCTGTGGCGTCTGGTCCGGAAATATATGCGGCATGTTTAGGGAGCGAAGAGAGGTTATAAAATGGGTAAAATACTGGAAGAGTATGTTAACGTATTATCAAAGGCAAAGCTGGTTCGTATGTCATCTGCATATGTGAAGAACGAAAGCATAGAAAATATTACCTTTGATTCCCGTAAAGTAGTCAAAAATACAATTTTTATATGTAAGGGCAGTAGTTTTAGAAAAGAATATCTACAGGAGGCAGCCAGAAATGGGGCGGTATGCTATATCAGTGAGAAGTATTATACAGGCATTCATCTGCCGTATATTCTCGTGAGTGATATCCGGGAAGCGATGCCACTGCTGGCAAAGGAATTTTATGACTGTGGAAACCGGGTTCTGCATACGGTTGGAATTACCGGAACAAAGGGAAAAACCACAACTTCCTATTATGTAAAAGCCATATTGGATGAATATATGGTCTCTATGAAAAAGAAAAAGACTGCACTTATCTCCTCTATTAAAACCTATGACGGTACCCAGTGTAAGGATTCTGTTATGACAACGCCGGAGGCTCTGGATGTGTACCAGTATATGCACAATGCGGCAGTAAATGATATTTCCCATATGACAGTGGAGGTATCAAGCCAGGCTTTAAAATATAACAGGGTCAAGGGAATCCGGTTTGATGCAGGCATTTTTTTAAATATTTCAGAGGACCATATCAGCCCTGTGGAGCACAGCAGCTTTAATGATTATTTTAAGGCGAAGCTGTCCCTGTTTGAACAGACGAGGATTGCATGCGTGAACCTTGATTCGGAGCATGCGGAGGATATTTTGGCGGCGGCAGAAAAAAGCGAAAGGGTTCTTACATTTGGAATGAAGGAGGGGGCAGACATCCGGGGAAGCAATGTGCAGGTACGGAATGGTAAAATCTCCTTTGACGTGGCATGTGACCGGTTTCAGGCAAAAATCCGGCTGGCGATGCATGGGGTGTTTAATGTGGAAAATGCTCTGGCAGCTGTCTGTGTTGCCTATATCTATAACATTCCTGTTAAGTATATCGTAAAAGGACTGGAAAAGGCAGTTGTGGAGGGAAGAATGGAAAAATACAGAAGCAGAAAAAGTAATGTTTCCGTGGTTGTTGACTATGCCCACAACTATTTAAGCTTTAAAAGACTCTATGAATCGATAAAACTGGAATATCCCAGTAGTACCATTATATCGGTATTCGGGTGTCCTGGGAATAAAGCCTATAACAGGCGAAGGGACTTGGGAACCATAGCCGGGCGTTTTTCAGATAAAGTGTATCTGTCCACAGACAATCCGGGGACGGAGTCAGCGGAGGAGATAGCGAAAGAGATTGGGGAATATGTGGAGGAATCCGGTGGAAGCTATGAATACATAGAGAACCGGGAATCTGCTATCCGGAAGGCAATCCGGCAGTCCCGGGCTGATACGGTGGTTCTTGTTCTGGGAAAGGGAAATGAGAGATACCAGAAATGTGGACAGGGATTTTACAGCTGCCAGTCAGATTCGGAAATTGTCCGGAAATGCCTGCGGGAAATGGACAGCAGTCTGAATCATGTTATTAACCTATAGTGGTTTGGATGGAAAGGATTAAAAAATTATTTGAGAAAGGTAATGTTCTGTGCGATAATAAAATAAATTATAATGAATTGCAGTATAGGAGGAAAAACATGAAGGTATTATTAGTAAATGGAAGCCCGAATGAACAGGGCTGTACCTACACAGCATTATCTGAGATTGCACAGACATTGGAACAGCAGGGGATTGATACAGAGATATTCCATATTGGAAAGAATCCGATAAGAGGCTGTATCGGCTGTGCAGGCTGTAAAAGAAGTGGGAAAGACCAGTGTGTGTTTGATGATGACATCGTAAACCAGCTGGCAGAAAAGGCAAAGGAGGCAGATGGGTATATTTTTGGCTCTCCGGTATTTTATGCATCTCCAAATGGCGCAATACTTTCGGTGCTGGACCGGTTATTTTACAGTGCAGGAAAATATATGCAGTTTAAGCCCGCGGCATGTATCGCATCTGCAAGACGTGCAGGCACAACGGCAACTCTGGACGCCCTTAACAAATATGTTGAAATCAATAACATGCTTATGGTTCCGGCATGCTACTGGAATATGGTGCATGGCTCCAGACCGGAGGATGTAAAGCAGGATTTGGAGGGCATGCAGGTAATGCGTACCCTTGGAAATAACATGGCATGGCTGTTGAAGCTTCTGGAAACAGGGAAGGAAAATGGAGTGGTACATCCGGAGCCGGAAGAAAAGGTAAGAACGAATTTTATCCGTTAGAATGACTGCATACAGACCGGATTAACGCTTGTGCTTGTAGTAAAAAATCGCAAGCTGGGTCCGGTCGCGAAGCCTCAGCTTTTCTAAGATAGAGCTTAAGTAATTGCGTATCGTTCCCTCGCTTAGGCACAGGCGGGAGGCGATTTCCCTGTTGCTTAAGCCCTCTGCCACTAGGGTGATGATTTCATATTCCTTTTCATTAATATTCTCTTCTGTGTAATCAAAGGAATCGGAGGTTTTTATCAAATTCGGGATTTTGGAAATGATTTCATTCCCGTATACATTCTGCCCGGAGGCTACAGCCTCAAGAGCTGGAATAATATGCTCAAAATTTTGTTTTATTATGTAGCCTTTCGCTCCAAGCTCCAGTGCCTTTACAATATATTCATCATCAATAAAGGTAGTTAAAAATAATACCTTTGCTTCTGGGAATACACTTAAAAGCTCAGCCAGTGCTTCTGTTCCGTTCATTCCCTGCATCCGGATATCCATCAAAAGTACATCCGGTTTATATACTCTGTACAGGGACAGTGCCTGTGAGCCGTCATTTCCCACAGCGGCAACTTCAATTTCGTCCCCTGCCTCTAATATCATTTTTAGTGACATGCAGACCAGCTGGTCATCATCTATCAATACTACTCGCATATGTCAGTCTCCTGTTGCACCTTTTTCATTCTTAGTAAGTATTAGGTAATTGCGAAACTCTCTATTTTCAAAATCCAGTTGTGTTATATATACAATACCATAAGCAGGGTGCTTTGGAGCCGTTGGTACTTAGGTGCCGTATTTTGGCACCTTACGTACCATTACGAGCGACAAGTAGCAAAAGCGTGCCCGGCGTTGATATTGTATATATTGTACAACGGTCGGTAACGAAAACAGAGTTTCGCAATTGCTTATTAGTAAGTATATTATCAGATAATACCGGTAAAATCAATGAAGCGGAAAATGCTTCTTTTATTTTGGAACCGACATGAAAATCCGGAAGCCTGATTCATAGCTGATATGCAGAATCCCGTGAACACCATTTACCCGGTCTCTCATATTGAAAAGTCCGATTCCTCTGCCCTTCTCTGAAAAGGGTTCTGCGGCAGTGGTGCCGTTATCTTCAATTAAAAGCTGGTAAAATCCGGGATGCTCCTTTACCGTTACCGAAGCTCTTGTGGCATTGCTGTGCTTTATGATATTGTTCAGCGCCTCCTTTGTGATGGCGAGAATGCAGTACTTTACATCCCTTGGTATGTCCCGGGATATCTCACAGCTGAAGGTAACGGGGCAGAAGGTAAAGTGGCTGATTAGGGATGAGAGAGCCTCCTTTAAGTCAACTGATTCATCATGCAGGTCGTGAACACTGCTGCGGATACTGTCCATGGAAGCATTTAAGGTGTCCTTTAATGCTTCTAAATGAGGTTTCAGAGCTTCGTCCTTACAGACAGTGAGAAGGGCACCGGTCTGTAAGATGGAACGGGAGAGCATATGCCCTACATTGTCATGGATTTCTCTTGCAATCCGGTTCCGTTCCTTCAGAATCGCAATATAAATCTGGTTATCCTGATTTTCTAAGAGCTGTTCATTATTTCTTTTCAGCATCAATTCCTTTTCAACACTGTTATCCCGGAATGTTTTAATCTTCTGCTGCAGCATGTCCCGCAGGTTATTCTGGTATGCCAGGTAGAGGCTGATGCCTGTAAAGGGAAGTATCAGCAGACAGACAGGCTCCGGAAGCCTGTACAGATAGAGAACTGCCGGCATTATATAGAGATAAGGTAAAAGATACTGCTTCCGGTAGAAAAAGATATAGCAGAGCAGAGGTAAAAACGCACACAGCTCCGGCAGAAAGAAGCATAGAACCAGGGAGGGGATGCCAAGACGCTTAAGTGTCTTCTCGTTGGTGGTGATATACTCAAAGCAGTAAAGGGAAAGCAGCAGGAGTATCCACATGATGTGTAAGGCGTCCAACTGTTGGGATGGATATAGGAGAGCGCCAAGTATAAGCAGGATAAAGGAATCTATAAAGGTTGACATAATACAATCTCCGTTCTGTGACATTTGTCATGTGATTTTCTTACATTTTACACTATAGTTTTTTCTTTGGATAGTGTAAAGTAAAGTACAGATATAAAATGGGAGGAAAAGGATATGGTTGTAAAAATTGAGAATCTGGTAAAACGGTATGGAGAACTGGTAGCGTTAGACCATTTTAATCTGGAGATAGAGGAGGGGGAGATTTTCGGACTGCTGGGGCCAAATGGAAGCGGCAAGTCCACCACCATCAATTGTCTGCTGTCGCTTTTGGAATATGATAAGGGAAGGATTGAGGTGTTCGGGCAGAAAATGAAGCCGGACAGCTACAATCTGAAACAGGACATCGGAGTGGTCATGCAGAATGTGGCGGTATTTGAAGAGCTGACTGTGTATGAAAATATTGATTATTTCTGCGGTCTGTATGTAAAGGATAAAACAAAAAGAAAGCAGCTGGTGGAGGAAGCCATTGACTTTGTGGAGCTTGGGGATTACCGCCGGTTTCTTCCAAAGAAATTATCTGGCGGTCTTTTGAGAAGACTGAATATAGCCTGTGGAATTGCGCACAAGCCAAAGCTTATTATTTTAGATGAGCCTACAGTGGCAGTTGACCCTCAAAGCCGCAATAAAATTTTAGAGGGAATTCAGGGCTTAAACCGGCAGGGGGCAACTATCATTTATACCTCCCATTATATGGAGGAGGTGGAGCAGATTTGTACCCGGATTGCCATTATGGATAAGGGAAAAAATGTTGCCATCGGTACGAAGGATGAGTTAAAGGCAATGATTGACCTTGGAGAGACCATCAGTGTGGAGATTTTAGAGCTTCCGGAAAATGTAATGGAGGAGATAAAAAGGCTTCCCCATGTAATTCAGGTCAGTTATGAAAAGTATCTGTTGAAGGTGAAGTTTTCCAGGGGAAAGCATAATCTGCTGAGGCTTCTGGATTTATTAAAGGAGCAGGAGATTGGATTTGGCGGGGTGCATTCGGAGCTGCCAACCTTGAATGATGTGTTTCTGGAAATTACAGGAAAAGCATTGCGGGATTAAGGAGGAGAGGGATATGCTGCATTTTTGGTATCGTATGAAAATGATGCTCCGGACACGTTCTGCTATCTTCTGGGCAATTCTGTTTCCTGTTTTTCTGGGAATGGTATTTTATTTTATGTTCGGCAATATTGGCAAGATGGAACAGTTTTCGGAGGTGCCGGTAGGGATTATCTTAGAGGAAGACAATGATATGCTTGTGGAACTGTTGAAGGCAACAGAGGTAGAGGATAAGCTTCCTATGTTTGAGGTGAAGGAATATGACAGCGAAGAAGAGGCGGGGAAGGCATTGCAAAAAGACACAATCCATGGCTATATCCTTGTAAAAAGCGAAGATTTTTCCCTGGTGGTAAAGGAATCCGACATTTACAGCTCTCTGATTAAAACCTTTTTAGACCAGTATAAACAGAATCATACCCTGATTCAAAGGGTGGCGGCAGAGCAGCCGCAGCGGGTGGAAGAGCTGGTAAAGGAGCTGTTTTTCAGTGAGAAAATCGGGATAGAAGAGATTGCGTTGGAGGGACAGGACAAAGACCCGTATACCCAGTATTTCTATGCACTGCTTGCTATGGCATGTCTGATTGCCTCTATGGTGGGGCTGGAAAACGGGTTCTGGATTCAGGCGGATTTATCCGATGTGGGAGCCAGAAGAAATGTGGCGCCTGCAAGGAAGATGAAACAGGTGATGACGGATTTTCTTGCATCCCTGTTACTGTATTGTATTCTGATGACCGGGGTGCTGGCGGTGCTGGTGTTTGTCTATAAGCAGGATTTTGGCAGTAACGTGGGCTTAATCCTTTTAGGCACATGGACGGGAAGCTTTACAGGTCTTGCGGCAGGCAATTTGATAGCGGTGGTGCCAAAAGGCTCCCGGACAAAGAAGGAAGGTATTAACGTGGCATTTTTTATGACCAGTTCTTTTCTAGGAGGTCTGCAATGGGGAGATATTACCTATATTCTGGAGAAGCATTGTCCGATAATTAACCGGATAAATCCGGCAACTTTGATGGTGAACGCCTTTAAGAGCCTGGCGGTTTTTGGGGATTACAGACAGTATGCGGTGAATCTGATGACACTGCTTTTGATAGGCATTGTATTTCTTGCCATCAGTATCCGGAAGCTAAGGAGGACAAAGTATGCAAGTATTTAAAATCTATTTTAAACTGCTCAACCACTATAAGGGCATAATTATTTTATATTTTTCTATTTTTATTACAGTGGCGTTGATTATGACGGGAAATTTGTCTGCGGACAGCAAAAAGGGGTTTGAAGACCAAAGGCTGGATATTGCGGTTATCGACGAGGATAAGCAGACTCTGGGAGCAGCAGTGAAGAAGTATTTTGGGGAAACCCATAATCTTGTGGATATGGAATATGATGAAGCTGCAATTTTAAATGAGCTGTACTGGAGAAAGCTGGACTATGTACTGGTAATTCCGAAGGGATTTGAGGAAGCTCTGTTAAACGGAGACCAGGAAGCCGTGGAATTAAAGAGTATGAGGGTGCCGGGATATTTTGATGCCAGCTATTTTGAGGCAGAGCTTAATCTGTATACATCAAAGCTGGCGGGGCTGCTGGCTGCCGGGTACTCCGCAGAAGAAGCAGAAAAAAAGCTTATGGATTTGCAGGCTCAAAAGACAGAGGTCACGCTGGCAGCCTTTGTAAATGAAAACCAGAACGATGCCTGTACGGTGTTTTTTACTTACGCACCGTATCTGTTTATCACCCTTGGTATGAACGGGGTTGGAATCATTTTACTGCGGTTTAATGGGAAAGAGGTAAAGGACCGCATGGAGTGCAGCTCTGCCTCCATGAGAACCAGAATAGCCGGTATTACTGGTGGGATTTTAGCCTTTGGAGTCATGATGCTGGCGGTGGTTCTTATCATAGCAGGCATCCTCTCTAAGGGAAGCATTTATACCGATGTGCGGTTTCCGTTTTTTGTGCTGAATCTGGTCTCCATGCTGGTTCTGGGGCTAAGCCTTGGATTCCTGACGGGAATGGTTGCAAAGAACAGTGAGGAGGTAAGCGGTATGGTAAATATTGTAAGCCTCGGTCTGTGTTTTCTTGGCGGAGTATTTGTACCGCAGGAATTTTTCAGCGATACAATCATAAAGGTTGCCAGGTTCTTTCCGACGTATTGGTATGTGGCAACCAATGAAACCATAGGAGGCATGAAGAAGCTGGATACAGCGCTGTTTGGGGAAATCTTTTCACAGACCGGTCTGGTGGCCTGTTATGCACTGGTATTTTTTGCAGTTACCCTGGTGGTTATTTCCAGTAGGAGGAAGCGCAGGGCATAAAAAGAAATTGAGAAAAGCATCGTTTTGTGGGATAATAGATAAATAGTACAGAATTAACTGTAATAGGTAATTGCGAAACTCTGTTTTCGTTACCTACCGTTGTGCAATATATACAATATCAACGCTGGGCACGCTTTTGCTGCTTGTCGCTCGTAATGGTACATAAGGTGCCAAAATACGGCACCTAAGTACCAACGGCTCCAAAGCACCCTGCTTATGGTATTGTATATATTACACAACTGGGTTTTGAAAATAGAGAGTTTCGCAAATGTCTATTAACTGTAACAGAAAAAGGAGCAGAAACAGATGCGGATAGGAATTGATATGGGCGGTATGTCGGTAAAGCTTGGACTGGTGGATGACAAAAACCAGATTGTGGAAAAGCTGGTGATTCCCACAAGGCTGGATGTACCGGCGGAGGATATGGTGAAGGATATTATCAGGGCGGTTTATGTCTTGATGGACAAGGGGAAGGTGACGTTTGAAAACTGTACAGGAATCGGAATCGGCAGTCCGGGAACGCTTGATGACAAAAACGGACTGATTCTTTACTCCAATAATTTTGGATGGGAAAGGGTTCCCATTGTAAAGTGGATGCAGCGGGAGTTTCCGCTTTCCGTCAAGCTCGCGAATGATGCAGATGCGGCGGCATTAGGTGAGGTGTATGCCGGAGCTGCCAGAGGTGTGAAGAACGCCGTACTGCTGACCCTTGGAACCGGAGTTGGCGGAGGCATCATACTGAATGGGGAAATTTTTCATGGTCCCCTGCATGGAGGAGTAGAATTAGGTCATATGGTAATTCAGGCAGACGGT
>JAXVOW010000278.1:0-2733 GCA_037301995.1 bacterium
GTCATGGTTCCGGTTTTATCAAACACCACATATTTTGTCTGGGAAAGGGTCTCTAAATAATTGGAGCCCTTTACCAGAATCCCCTCTTTGCTGGCTCCGCCAATACCGGCAAAAAAGCTTAACGGAATACTGATAACCAGCGCACACGGACAGCTGATAACCAGGAAGGTCAGGGCACGGTAAATCCAGTCACCCCATTCCGGTGACAGTCCCATGAACAGCATTCTTGCCAGGGGCGGCAGGATAGCCAGCGCCAGGGCACTATAGCACACAATAGGTGTATAATACTTTGCAAACTTAGAGATAAAATTCTCAGATTTTGATTTCTTAGAGCTGGAATTCTCCACCAAATCTAAAATTTTGGAAACAGTGGATTCTCCAAATTCCTTAGTAGTCTGTATTTTCAAAACGCCGCTCATGTTGATACAGCCGCTGATAACGGAATCTCCCACATCCACCTCACGGGGCAGGCTTTCACCGGTAAGGGCACTGGTGTTCAATGTTGTTCTGCCCTCCGTGATAATTCCATCAATAGGAATCTTTTCGCCAGGCTGTACTACAATAACGGTTCCAACCTCCACCTCATCCGGGTCAACCCGTTCCAGTCTGCCATCCCTCTCAATGTTGGCATAATCCGGGCGGATATCCATCAGCTCACTGATATTGCGGCGGCTCTTTCCCACTGCATAGCTCTGGAACAGCTCACCAATCTGATAAAACAGCATAACCGCAATACCTTCCTTATAATCCCCAAGTGCAATGGCTCCAATGGTTGCCACTGCCATCAGAAAATTCTCGTCAAATACCTGTCTGTTCAGAATACCCTTAAACGCCTTCTTCAGAATGTCATATCCGATTACCAGATAAGGAACCATGTATAATCCAAATTCCAGATATCCCTCTACCGGAAGAAATGACAGAATAATGATAAGCAGAGCTGCCACAATAATACGAACCAAAACCTTTTTCTGCTTTTTATTCATCCTAATCGCCCTCTTTCCCTAAAAACGCACTTATAAAAAAATCTCACAATCCTCTTCTACCTTTTTGCAATTCTTAAGTACATCCTGCATAACTGCTTTTGGCTCTGCGCCCTCTTCAAACTCCACAATCATTTTTAACAGCATAAAATTAACCGTTGCATCCTTGACACCAGCCGTCTTCTTTGCTGCCTCTTCCATCTTATTTGCACAGTTTGCGCAGTCCACATCAATCTTATACGTCTTTTTCATAATAGAATACCTCTCTTTTTGTTATTTTTACATTTCAATATATGAACATTTATTCATATATTAATTGTATTATAACACTATTTATATGGCTGTCAAGAGAAATTTTATACTTAACATAGTGTTTTGGCTTTTTTTAATACCTGAAACGTACTGATAATATCTAACACCGACACTATTTGTAAAACATAATGTATTTTCGATATATATCCCGAATTCTGTTTATTCAAATAGTGAATACAACACCATCCAAAGCATCCGCTTTGCACAATCATTGTACCGGTAATCAAAATCGGTATCGGCACCAAAACAATAAAAATACCTCTGGAAGCTCCTACCAGCACTAACCACGCTATTAAGCTATAAGTAAAATTAATAATGTAAAATGGTATGGCACCATATTTTAGCAGCTTCCATCCGCTTTTTACCTTTTCATATTCTCCCCGCTTGATTGCCATCACAGCTGTTCCGACACTTACCCAGCCAATAATGAGTACGGCACAAATCATCAAAACATAAAACACAAGAATAATACCGGTAGCTTTCGAATTACTAAACCCCAATATGGCAACCGGAGTTAAAATGCTCAGTATCAGGTGAACATACATACCAATCAAAAAAATTTTTCCATTTTTCATTTCCTTTTCTCTCCCTTATATTTTTATTATTTAAATATAATAACTCCATGATATATCTCATAATCTGCCCACAGAAATCCTTCTGTTTCTTCAACGGTTTCTTTTTTTGCTATCTGTAAACATTCGAAGCCTTCTTCCTCTGTATTCTCATCCGACCTTGCAATATATGTAAGCGCAATTTCATAATCCCCGTTATCTGTTTCAATTCCATATAGAACCTTCATGCTTATTTTTTTTACTCCATATTCATTATGAGTACGGTCTTCGACAACCCCCTCCTTGCTTTGTACTTCAGTACCCTGATAAAAACAAATCAGCTCCTTTATCTGGCTCCTCAACTCCTCCTCGCCTATCTCTTCCTTTACTTTATCAGAAAATAAATCAAAAATTGCATCCTCATTCTCTTCACTTACAGCATTAAAAACAATATCGACATACTCTTTTGCTTTTTCCGTATTGGATTTCGGAAAAATGCTAAATCCCTTCATTATATCCTCCTTGCTTTGACAACCGCTTATTAAAAATAACACACCTGTCAAAATAATACTTAAAACAACTCTTTTTTTTATTAAACCCTTCAAAATTTTTCTCCATTTTCCTACATATTTTTAACTTTACACTTCTATTACCATTCATAATAAATTGTCTTTTCACTACTGTTAAAGCATAATGAAGAATTGGGGTCATTTTGATATTTGTCACGAAATGCATCAAATATTTCCGGATGGTCTGACAAATCAATACTTCCCTTTACTGTCAAATCGTCTGCGTCCACTCCTTGTAGTTCAGGATAAAACCCCGTAATCCACCACTGTGGTTCTGTCGGATTATAGGTGTACACTAATTCACCATTATAATAAAGTGCC
>JAXVOW010000279.1:0-4270 GCA_037301995.1 bacterium
GAAAATTGCCAAAACCTTAAAAGTCGGTGATGAAACCTATGAGCTTTCCGGCATCGCCTGGTCGGAGGAACCCAATATCGAGCATGTAGATTATACGGTGGAATACAGTTACCATACAAAGGAGCCGGAACCAGCGCAGACTTATGAATATACCTATACATCGCCTGTCACAAAAAAGGAGAATACCGTTACACTTCCTTTCGTGAGGCTGGAAAAGGGCGGTGCTGCATGGAAAGACGGCTTTTCGGCAGTGGTGACGTTCCACAACCTGGATGGTAAGTATTTTACCCTGGGAAGTCATGAATTTGCCTATAATAAGGATTCGATATCCTTTTCAGAAACGGATTATGCGGAATTAATCCGGATGCTGGGGTATGATGCCGGGAAGTACCGGCTCACCAGTGCCAGGTGGCAGGGAAAGGAATATAAGGATAAGGACGGTATCACCTGCCGGGATGCCTATGTTGCCGGACAGCAGTATGCCAGTTCTTATAAAGCGGTATATGAGGATGATGTTGAAAACGGGAAGTTATATACGGCGCATGTGGTATATACCTGTGAGGTGGAAGCTCCGGCTGAGGAAGCGCCGCCAACCTATGTTATCCAGGCAACGGCATATTACCAGAAAGCAGACATACCGCTTCTGGTCACTATTGGTATTGTAATAGGCGTTATTCTGGTGGTTGCTATTATATATATATTATCCAGAAAACAGAAGAATATATCTTCCGGCTGGAAACATACAAATGTATGAGCCGGGCTGGTATAGGAATATTTTTAATCAAAGTATAGGTTTATTTTTGATTTGTTTTCCAGGGATACGATAATGCTACCCGTTGAGCCTCGTTATTTGTCCATTTAGAACTTATATCATTTTTTTTGCAGTAATCTGCGATGTTTTTTCCAAATAGTGCTTCGGTTTTAGCTAAATTGCGAACATGGCCATTGTTTTTATCTTTGTGTCGTAACCAGCCACAGAATATAAATCCCTCTTCTCTGTCTCTGGCAGTGAGTTTGTGTGCACGAAATGGAAGCACATTTTCAACAGGGACTATCTCTGGGCTGCTTTTCTGGGGAACGTGATTATCAATAAAATTTAGAAAAGTAAAGGAGGTAAAGTGATTTTCATTAAAGTTCAAATTAAGAATTTTGCGTAGATTATAATAATCTTTATCAGACATTTTAGTAATGAAACCGTTTCTGATTTGTAGCACACAGGCAAAATTATGATTGAGTGCACCTATCATCATTTCAAATGGTTCTGCATCTATATCTAAAATGCAGTCAAATTGGATTTGGTTATATATAAAATGAAATTGCTCAAGACTTTTATGATTACGTCTCATGTCAGAACAGATAGGTTTTAGGTTTTTAAATTTGAACTCCATGTTAATCACCTCGTATTTTATGAAAAATATTATATATTATGATGAAATGTGTGTTCCTGAACAGATAAGAATTTTATCTGAAAAACTTTGCTTGGACCACACTTTTACACCAGGTGCTACATTCGATTGTATTGGATATGATGATTTATATAATCTTATTCATAGTAATTTAATAGACAGTATATATATTTCCTTTACGAAAGGAACAGCATATTATCAGGATATTGATGGTTCGCTGCTGGATTTTCCACAAGGATGGCAGAAGATAAAACCATCAGATTTTGAAATGAAAAAGCTGTCTGAATTAAACAACTAAAAATAAAAACATATGTAAATTATTAGTATTATATACTGATAAATGGATATATACAAGGAAAAAATAGCTATTTACAAACCCCTTCCAGCCCTTGTATTTACTGGGCGGAGGAGGGTTTGTCGCCATTGGCGACAGAAGGGATATTGCCGCTTCATTTTGTGCTGTAAAAGATACTATCTGTAACCTCATATCTACAAAAAATTTTCTTATTAAATCTATAAAATTTCTTGTGTCTGATGACATCCTGATATATTCAAAGAATCTTATATTTGATGTCTCTTCTTATTTTTTATTATCTCCCTATTGTATTAATACTGGTCTGATAGGTAAAGTATTTCCACCAGAAATATGTAAAATTAACTCGTATTTAGAAACCGGCTCAAAGCTAGTAAATACAAGGGCTGGGTGGGGTTTGTCCCAAATTGGGACAGTGGGACAGGAGGGATTCGGGGTGTTGCAAAAGAGTATGATTTATCTAATCCTGCGATTGCCATTATATTCGGATTGATATTTTTATGTTGTTTACATCTACTTAAGCTTTTTTTCTCTTTTTCTACATGAAAAAGGTTTTAAATGTTCATCACATTAACTATTACATCTTACCTAATATTCTAAAAATTCAATAAAATTATTTTAATAGGCGATTGAAATGACCGCGCACCTTGAAATATAAGGGATTAATGCATATTCAAATTGCCTGTTTTTGAAAAATTAATATAGTTTTATGAAAAAAACAGCAAAAAATATCATTTTTTCATCAAATTTTATTCCCAGTGTGAAGCAATGCTATCAAAGTCAGTAAAATCAATGCTTTCAGGAATGTTAAAGCACTGTTTTTTCGCCTGTAGGCACAAAAAATATTCCAGTTTTTTACAATTTATATCCATAATTATGGATATTTCCTTAATTTTTTGATATCACGGAAATGTTAGGCTTTGCCTAACCTATCATGGCATATGATAGCACATTTCCCTTATGCCCTTTTTTTAAAACAAGTTTAAAAAAATATTTGTCTCTCGGAGAGACAAATCTCTGCAAGCCTTGAATTTACTGGATTGAAGAGGGTTTTTAATTCGTACATTAAAAATGGCGGCGGCCAGAAAGAAAAAATAGACTGCTGTGACATTCAGCCTTGGCTAACCGGTCTTAATATTAATAAAAGAAGAATCCCTGAAGGATACACCTTCAAGGATTCATTTTTGTCTACATAAACATATTCATCTTTTTCAGAATGGATACGATTATTATTCCTGTTATTTTGATGCAGCATCCACGTGATGATTTCTGTAGCTGCGACAGTAAGAAGTCCATTTAGATGCATCAATCTGGAGGATGTCCAGTATTTCTGCCCGTGACATTGTTTTTTCTTTCCAGCAGTTATAATAATATTCAAAATTATCCGGTAGCTTAAGTACTGGTCTTCCCATATGTACACCCCGGGCTCTGGCAGCGGCAATTCCCTCTGCCTGGCGCTGGTGGTTGATTATCCGTTCCTGCTCCGCAACAGCTGCTAAAACCTCTATCATAATATTGTTGACCATGTCAAGAATCCAATCGTCTTCACCAAAATCGTGCATTGTGGTTGGAATATTAGTGATTTTTACACGGATTTGTTTGGAACGGAGCTTATTAAGCTCTTCTTTGATTTCTTCTTTGTTTCTTCCGAGCCGGTCGAGTTCTTTAATGTACAAGGTATCCCCTGGTCTCAGCTTGCGCATGAGTTTCTTGTAAGCCGGACGTTTAAAATCTTTTCCGGACTGTTTGTCGATGAAAATGTTTTTTCTGTCAATACCAAGCTTTTCCATGAAGTCCAGCTGGCGCCAAACCTTCTGTGTAGCATCCGAAATACGGATATAGGCATATTTTTCTGCCAATCTTTTGTTTTTCATAAGTATGTACCTCCTGTATTGTAATAAATTTGCATTATTACAATATGGGAAAAGGAAACAAAAGGTAAGCCTTTTGCTGTCGCTAATAATATACAATGAAAATTGGCATTTTGTCAATTAAAATTTGTAAATCTTGGAAAATTTTGTGAAAGATATACATAAATATTAATACCAGAAAAAAGCTTGCCTTTTTGACGTCAGAAAAGTTCTTTGACAAAAAAATGAGTGTACCGTAACTATACAGGCATTGCTCAGATAACGTGCAGATAATGCTGCAGGGGGAATGTGGGAAACAACCTGGAAGTAAGAGTGAATAAAGCGGGATACAGCCAGAGGAATCATAACGGAGGAATACACCAATTATTTAAGTGGAGAAAAAATAGCAGGCTATAAAGGAAACGTAAGTATACAGTGTTATGTACATTTACGTTTCTTTTATAACATCGGATTGGGTGAAAAATGGAAGAAGGGATGAATTATGGAAACAGATGGTTTGCGTTCGGATATGGTTTGTGGTAAAGTTAAGCAGAATAATAAATCCTTACATGGTATATGTATGGGCAAAAAGAGGAATGCAACTTTACGGAAAGATGGCCGGTGGCAGGTATATGCAAAGCTTAAAGATAAGAGAAAGACCTGCTATGGAAAGACAGAGTACAAAGCAAATTATGCAGCTG
>JAXVOW010000280.1:0-14512 GCA_037301995.1 bacterium
AACTCCTTATTTTCAAAATCATAGTTGTGCAAAATAAACAACTTCATAAACAGGGTACTTTGGAGCCGTCAGTACTTCGCATTAAACACTTAGTAAGTGCCTTGGCACGAACTTAGTGTGAAAGTGTGCCTTGGCTGGTGCCGTGTTTTGGCACCTTATGTACTGTTACGAGCGACAAGTAGTGCAAACGTGCCCTGTGGTGAATTGTTTATTTTACACAACGTGCGGTTTCAAAAACAGAGTTTCGCAATCACTTATTAAAAATTATCAAAACCTTTTACAAGCCCCTTGCTTTACGGGTACATGCCTTCATCGCCTCAAATACAGCACTTCGCATTCCTTTTTCCTCCAAAACACGGACTGCTTCAATTGTTGTTCCTCCCGGTGAACATACCATATCCTTCAATTCTCCCGGATGCTTTCCTGTCTCTAACACCATCTTTGCACTTCCAAGCACTGCCTGTGCTGCAAATTCATATGCCTGTGCTCTTGGCATACCATCCGCCACCGCTGCATCCGCCATCGCCTCTATAAACATAAATACATACGCCGGAGAACTGCCGCTGACAGAGGTCACTACATCCATCAGATGCTCCGGCACCACTTCGCATTTTCCAAAGCTTGTAAGTATGGTTACTGCCTTATCCAAATCCGCCTTGGACACATTGCCATTATAACAGGCTGCCGTAATACCCTCCCCGACAAGAGCCGGCGTATTCGGCATGGTACGCACAATTTTTAACGATTTTCCAAACTGCTTATCCAGCCAGTCCAGGGTCTTTCCCGGCGCAATGGTTATAATCAGCTGTGCATCTGTCACAACGTCCTTTATTTCACGAATTACTGTCTCATAAAACTGTGGTTTGACTGACAGGAAAAGAACCTCTGCCTTTGCTGCCGCTTCCTTATTATCGGCGGTAACCTGGATGCCCAAATCTCCATTCATCTTATTGCGTACCGCCTCCGACAAATCCGCTCCGATTATATCGTCCTTTCCTGCAATTCCATTATTAATAATCCCTTTTATGATTGCTGTAGCCATATTTCCACAGCCAATGAACCCTAATTTCATCTATGTATATACCTCCATCTCTCTGTCTTACCGGGCAAACCGTTCTGACACAATTAAACTTACCCTTTCCCCGGCTTCTTGTCAAGTCTATATCACAGGCAAAAAAAGCATCGAATCGGTTTCTCACAATTCGATGCTTTCCACTTATTCCGTCTCAATATAAGAAAATTTCTTATAATGCTACGCTGCCCTGCTCACCATCAGCTGTATAATAAATCATACCTTCCTCTGGCTTTACATAAATGTTAATCTCTTTTACAGACTTCTTGCCAACTGCAGCTACAACCTTTTCTGTGATATCTGCTGTTGTCACCTCATAACCAAAGCACTGGATATATACAGTCTGGGTAGTCTTTGCAGCTGCCTTCTTAGCTGGAGCTTTCTTAGCCGGTGCCTTCTTTGCTGCGGTTGTTGTCTTCTTTGCTGCTGGGGCTTTCTTCTCCTCTGCTACTGTCTTTGCTGTTGTTGCCTTAGCTGCGGTCGTCTTAGCTGCAGGAGCTTTCTTCTCTGCTGCTGCCTTTGTTGTTGTCTTCTTTGCTGTAGTTGTCTTCTTCTCTGCCGCTGCCTTTGTTGTTGTTGTCTTCTTTGCTGCAGGAGCTTTCTTCTCCTCTGCCTTTGCATCTGCCTTAGCTGCCTCTGCCGCCTTAGCTGCCTCTACCTTTGCCATAGCTGCCTTAACCTGGTCAGCTGTCTTCTTTGTTGTTGCCATTTTACATTTCCTCCATTTTTTCAATAAATATGTATGTAAAAAAATTCTCAAGTTACTTAACTACAATGTTCATACTACCCCAAAAAAGTAAGTTTTGCAACTTTTTGAAGCATTTTCTCTAGTATTTACAACCATTTTCCATTTTTAATAAGGTTTCGTGACAAAATGCACAAAAAAATCCCATAAAAAAGCCAGAGCTCCGAATTATAAAAACAGGAGTGGGTCAGATTACTCCGACACACTCCTATAAATCTTTCATCCATATTCTTTTATATTTTGTATTATCCGAAATATCTCTTTAACAGACCTTCAAATGCCTTGCCGTGTCTTGCCTCGTCACGAGCCATCTCATGCACGGTATCATGGATTGCGTCAAGATTAGCTGCCTTAGCACGCTTAGCAAGGTCAAACTTACCGGCTGTAGCACCGTTCTCAGCCTCCACTCTCATCTCAAGATTCTTCTTTGTGGAATCTGTCACAACCTCACCTAAGAGCTCTGCAAACTTGGCAGCATGCTCTGCCTCTTCGTAAGCAGCCTTCTCCCAGTATAAACCAATCTCTGGATAGCCTTCTCTATGTGCCACTCTTGCCATTGCAAGATACATACCAACCTCTGTACATTCACCGTTGAAATTTGCTCTTAAATCCTCAAGGATATCTTCGCTGACACCCTGTGCAACACCTACAACATGCTCTGCTGCCCATTCTCTCTCACCTGACTGTGCTGTAAACTTAGAAGCAGGAGCCTTACACTGTGGGCACTGCTCTGGTGCCTGTTCTCCTTCATAAACATAACCACATACCTGACATACAAATTTCATAATCTTATCTCCTTTTCTTTAAAGTTTATCTTTTGAACTGCTCTATTATAAAAATAGCAGTTCTTTGACTTTCGTCCTGTCAGCAATCAAAAGTAGTAATGATTACTGTTTTGAATGATACCATTATTGATAAAAAGTGTCAAGTAGCATTTTGTAAGAGTCACAATAACTTCACAATTTTAATCAAAACAGCTGTCCTCTACTCTGATAACAGGATATTCACTATCTCTTTTAAATTCATGCCGTTGGAGGCTTTTACCAGCACCACATCCTCCGGCCTTAACGTAGCCATCAGATAAATGGATGCCTCCTCGTTATCGGAAAAAGTATAAACCTTAATCCTGCAGTCACTCTCCTCAATCACCTGCTTGATATTCTGGGAGAGCTCTCCCAACACTACCACCTCGTCAAGGGGTTTATCCACCAGAAATTCACCAATGTCCCTGTGGTATTTCACTTCGTTTTCGCCTAATTCAAACATATCTCCAAGCACTGCAATCCTGCGCCCCTTACAGGGCATATCGCAAAGTACATTAATGCTGGCTTTCATGGAATCCGGACTTGCGTTATATGTGTCATCAATCAATGTAAACTTGTTTTCCAGTTGAAGTATACGCTGGCGCTGTCCCTCAAAGCCTGCAAATTCCATGGCTGCCGCCGCCATTGAAATTCCGTTCTCATTCGCCACAGCAAGAGCCGCCACACAATTTCCCACATTGTGTTTTCCCAGTGTATTCAATAGCACTGCCACTTCCTGTGTTCCGTGAACGCAGGTAAATGTGGTATAAGAATCGTGATATACTATATCCTTTGCATAGTAATCACACCAGTCCTCTGTCCCATAAAAAAGTGTTCTGCAGGTAAGTCCCTCAGTGGTTACCGCATCCCTCAAAAGCCCGTCGTCACCATTTAAGAAGAGTATCCCTCCCTCTTTCATAAAATGTACAATAGAAAGCTTCTCTTTCCGGATATTCTCCTGGGTTTTCATAAACTCAATATGAGCCACTCCGATGGTGGTAACCACCGCCATATCCGGCTTTACCATCTGGGATAAAATGTCCATCTGTCCTTCTTCGCTGATTCCCAGCTCCAGCACCGCAATCTCATCCCGGCTGCTCATTTTAGACAGCGTAATAGGCACTCCAATCTGGGAATTAAAATTCTTATCGGTATGGAAGGTTTTTCTGGCTGCAGAAAGTGCCCTGGTTATCATTTCCCTGGTGGTAGTCTTTCCCACGCTTCCGGTCACTGCAATCACCGGCATGGTAAACCGGTTCCGGATTGCCGCTCCAATCCTCTGCAGGGCATCCACTGTATTATCCACCCGGATATAAGGCTTTTCTGCCACCACTACCCCGTTATGCTGGGAAGTAAGGGTTGCTGCTCCCTTTTCCAGCGCCGATTCAATGAAACGATGGGCATCTACTTTTTCTCCGATAATAGGAATGAATAAATCGCCCTCTTTAATCTCTTTTGAATTAATACAGATATCTGTCACCGGTGTATTCTCATCTCCACACATCAATACACCACCGGTCATTTCCACAATATCCTTTACTGTTATATTTTCCATAGCAACTCCATTCTGCATTTATTCCTTTTCATGTTGCATCATCTGTTCAATAAAACGTGCTACTCCATCCTCATCATTTGAGGGAATTACCGAATCTGCCATATTCTGAATCTCAGGATGGGCATTGGACACCGCATAGAAATAATCGCTTGCCTCCAGTAATGCTTTATCATTCAGATTATCCCCAAAGCCAATGACACTGTCATAATGCCTGGTAGTGCGAAGATAAGACAGTGCCTCCTTTTTGGATGCCTTTTCACTGTATATCTCCAGCATATAATACGCATCATTGTAAACGTCCGGATAGAACTCAGCCTTTACGCCCTTTACCACAGACAATTCCCGGTAAAGTCCCTCCAGCTTCTCCTTCGGTTCCCGGAGCACACAATAAATGATAGCATTTCCGGCAATCAGGCTTAAATCCTCCACCTCGGTAAATTTCTTATCATATTTCATGATACGCTCATTTCTGAAATAGTTGAGTGATGTAGATTCAACACTATCATAATACGCCCGGAACTGTCCATCCTCCAGTGCATATAAAAAACAGCTTAAACCCTTTAGCTTAATCAGTCCCAGCAATACCATAACCACAGTCTCTTCCATGACCGCTTTCTGAAGGTATCTGCCGGATGCCATATCGTATATCAGCACCCCGTTCATCAGCATAACTGGAAGTTTGATATGTAATCTCTCTACAAGCTTAAGCGCCGTTGTAGGAGTTCTCGCTGTGGATATGGTAAAATCCATCCCATTGGCAATTCCCTGATTAATAATCTGCGCTGTGGTGTCACTGATTTCCGCCTTGCCATTCAGTAATGTTCCGTCCAAATCACTTACAAATAATCTCTTCATCTGTTCTCCTCTGCCTTTTCCTCTAATGGTGTATTATACCCCTTTTTTGGATGGGGTGCAATTATTTTACTTCTTCTTCCAGAAATCCGAAAGTCTTCCTTCCACCGTGTCAAGAGTGACCACCTGGTAATCTGCCCATTCCGCCGGAAATGTTTCCACCACCTGACGGGTCACAAACCGCTCATCCAATAACAGAATCACGCCCTTGTCCTCCATGGTACGGATTACCCTTCCTGCCGCCTGCTGCACCTTATTCATTCCCGGATAGAGATAGGCATACTCAAAGCCCTTATCCTCCCGGTCTGCAAAATACTGCTGTTTAATTTCCCTCTCGTTACATACCATCGGAAGCCCTGTCCCAATCACCGCAACACCAATCAGATAATCTCCCACTAAATCAATCCCCTCCGAGAATATTCCGCCCAGAATACAAAATCCCAGCACAGGACGGTCTGCCTCACGGAAACGGGCTAAAAATTCCTCCCTCTCCGTCTCGGTCAGATGGGATTTCTGGCAGATTACTTCGGTTTCTGACAACAAGCCGGATTCCATGGCTGTGTCATAAACATCCTGAAGCATCTTATAGGACGGAAAAAATGCCATATAATTTCCCGCCCTGCTGTTTACAAGAATATCCAGATAACCTGCCATTTTCTCATACTGGGCAGGTCCCCGCAGCCGGTATCTGCTGCTGACATCCACACCAGTAAACAGCCCCCGGTTCTCCCTCGGAAAGGGAGAGGGAACATAGATGGCATAATCCTCCTCGCTGTTATGCAGCAGCTCCTTATAATAGGTGATGGGCAGCATCGTAGCGGAAAAGAAAACCGTGGCGTTCCCCTTTTCGATACAGTCTGTGAGATTCTTCGCCGGATGAATGCAGTAAAGCTTTATCATAAAGGATGAATCACTTACCTGCTCTCCATATATTTCATAGCTTTCATCCAAAAGCTCATATATGCTTAAAAACTGGTTGATTTGGAAATAAAAATCCAGTATTTCATCCTTATGGGGCTTTAATGCCGGAATTTCCTTACTCTCCTCCATAAAGGCTTCCATCCCGGCATGAAGCCGCAGCAGCTTCACATACAGGGAATCCAAATCCGGAATCATAATATAGCCCTTATCATTGTCACACTCTTTTTTAAATTGCAGCATTTCCCGGTTACAGCTTCCAAGCAGCCTGCCAAGCTTTGCATTATAGGGAAGCAGCAGCTTTCGCAGCTTTAAAAAATCCTCTTTATAAATGGTGGCGCTGTACATGGAGGACGCCCGTTCCACCAGGTTATGGGCTTCATCCACCAGAAAAAGAAAATCGCCCTTTGCCCCTTCCGCAAAATATCTTCTAAGCTTTACCCGCGGGTCAAATACATAATTGTAATCACAGATAATTCCATCCACAAAAAGGCTCACATCCAGCCCCAGCTCAAAGGGACAGACCATATGCTTATCCGCATATTCCAGCAATGTCTCTCTCGTAACATTTACCTCATTGGTAATACAGTCATATATCGCCTTATTTATACGGTCATAATGTCCCTTTGCATAGGGACAATGCTCCGGCTCGCAGTTCATTTCCTCCATAGGACATATCTTTTCCTTCGCCGTAAGCAGAACGCTCCGGAAATACAGACCATTGTTTCTGAGAATTTCCAGCCCGTCCAGGGCAGCTCCTCTGGCAATGGTTTTTGCTGTGAGGTAAAACAGCTTTTCCCCGTATCCATCGCCCATTGCCTTAATTGCCGGATACAGCGCCGCCATGGTTTTTCCAATTCCGGTAGGGGCCTGTACAAAAAGATTCTGTCTCTTCTTTATGGACAGATAAACCGTTCCCGCCATATCCCGCTGCCCTTCCCGGTAGGTATAGGGAAATCCAAGCTCTTCAATGGAATCGTTTCGCAGTCTCCTGTTATCCACCTCAAACTGGGTCCATTTACAGTATTCCTCCACAAGGTCATGAAACCACTGCTGCAGGTCTTCAAAGGAAAATGTCTCCTGAAATCTTTTAATCTCTTCTGAATCCAGATTGCAATAGGTCATCTGTACCGTAATCTCATCCAGCTCTTTATCCAGTGCATATATGTAAGCATAGCACATAGCCTGCGCCTTATGCACAAAAACAGGACATTCCATATGATCAAGCTTTTTGTAGACCCCTTTAATCTCATCAATGGTGACGCCCTTTTCCTCCGTAAGGATGCCATCTGCCCTGCCCTCTATGGTCAGTACAAAATCGGGTCTTATAATATCAATTTTCAGCGGTACCTCCGCCTCATAGTTCAAGCCCATCCTTCCCTGAAGCTTGCGATGGATTCTGCTGCCCTCCGCCATAGCCTCCCTGGAAAAGGTTCCGTCTCCGCTGGCAATATCCCCGCTGCGAAAAATAAACTCCACTAATCCCCTGACTGATATTTTTACCTGATACATATGCATGTCCTCTGTTATTTTTACATTCTGTCTATGCAGTCATTGATTCTCAAAACGAATTTATCAAACATAGTAAACGATTTTCTGTCCTATCGTCTGTGCATTCGCCTCATCCGTAAGCTTTGCAAGAAGAGTCAGTCCAAAATCGATACAGGTTCCCATTCCACGGCTGGTGATAAACTGTCCGTCACACACAACCTTATCTTCCCTGTGCTCTGCTCCGACAAGACCGCTCTCCATTCCCGGAAAACAGGTAGCTTTTCTGCCCTGTAAAAGTCCCTTCTCACCATAAACAGTAGGCGCCGCACAGACTGCCGCTAAATATTTGCCAGCCTCATGATACTGGCGGATTAGCTTATCCAGTCCTGCATGTGCCTTAAGATTTGGAGTGCCCGGAATTCCTCCCGGCAGTATCAGCATATCCCCATCCTCCAGGCTCTGTTCCTCAAACAGCAAATCTGCCCGGATTGTAACAGCATGGGAGCTGGTCACATCATAATCCCCCGTAACCGATACGGTCTTACAGTCCACGCCGCCTCTTCTTAAAATATCTACAACCGTTAACGCCTCCACTTCTTCAAATCCGGTAGCAAAAAATAAATATGCTTTCTTCATAATTCCCTTCCTCCTGTCTGCCAATCTTTACCGATATATAACCCTTTTCCCATTCCCTTCTCTCAGAGTATAACTAATAATATTTTAGTTTATTACTTAATATTTGTCAATTCTGGCGAACTATGATAGGATTTATCATAGGATTTATTCAGAAAGGAAAAATAAGGAACGGCACATATGGAAATCGAAAGAAAATTTTTGATAGAGAAAGCGCTCATCCCGGAAGACCTGTCAGCCTATCCCCATAGTGATTTGCAGCAGGCATATATTATTACGGAACCGGTGCTGAGAATCCGCAAAAAAGACGACTGTTATATCCTGACCTATAAGGGACAGGGACTGATGAAGCGTGAAGAAGTGGAATTTCCTTTAACCAGGGCTTCCTATGAAAAGCTTCTGGCTAAAACAGAGGGAAATATCATTACCAAAACCCGCTACAAAATTCCGGAATCACACAATCTGACGATTGAACTGGATATTTTTCACGGATTATTTGAAGGACTTTATCTTGCCGAGGTGGAATTTCCAGATGAAGAAACCGCACTCTCCTACACTCCACCACACTGGTTTGGCAAAGAGGTTACCCGCGAAATCACATTTCACAATTCCACCTTAAGCCAGATGGCGGAAAAGGACATTAAAGCTCTGATTGCATCTTCATATAAAGAAGCGCTCTATTAATAATCATGATTGTAATCAGCAACGAGAAGGAGCTTGCTGCCAGAATCAGAATCGAAACATTAATACAGTACATGACCGCACTGATAATTGCCCCCACAGCCTGTGCATACATCGCCATTTTATAGAGCTCCCCAAAGGTAAGCTCCGCTACCACCGCCTTCGTAAGCAGATACATCAAAACAGCATAGAACAGACCCATTGCCAGATATTTTACCATCTCAAAAATATACAGCATCACAAACAAAACACATAGCCCCATATAAATCAGCGGGGCTTTCTCTGCCAGTGCCTGGTTATCAAAATCTATTTCCCCAAAATCCGAAAATTTTGTCTCCTGCGCCAGTTCTCCAATACCAGACAAATGGTTATAAAACAATATACCGGTTTTGCTTATCATAACCGCCTCTACCATATTGGCCGGCACATCCTCTTTTGTATATTTTTCCACACTGGTATCCACCACTAAATAGATTCCATTCATTTCGTCAATCTTCTCTATATCGTCCTCCAGTGTAAATACACCATCTTTTAGAGAAAATGCGGGAATTTCATAGAGTATAATATCCTTAACGCCTCCCATTCCCGCAATCGCACCGAGCGCCGGAACCGCATAGCGGATTACCGAAACCAGTAAAACCAACAATACAAGAAATTGTATCAGCTTTCCCACAGACAGCCGCAGCAGCCTGCCATAGTCCTTTGGTATAAACATAGCCGTAATAAAACGGTCAGCCACGCTCATTTTTTCTTCTTTTTCCGCTTGTCCCTCAACAGAAGTAGTATTTATCATATATACCTCCACATGTTATTCTAATTCCTCAGGTTCATCCAGCTGTTCATTTTCCAGCGCAGGCAATACAACCGTAATGACGGTTCCTTTTCCCTCTTTTGAGATAACCTCCGTCTGTGCCTGGCAGGTCTCTTCCAGCATCGACAATAAATTGAGCAGTGCCGTTGGACTTTTTCGCTTTAATATGCGGCTGTCAAAACCAGCCCCGTCATCAACAACCTGGACTGCATAGCCCTCTGCCCGCAGATACGTCCGGATTACAATGTTGCCGGTATCACCCTGACTCAATATCCCGTGCTCTACCGCATTTTCCACCATAGGCTCAATACTGCACCTTGGAATATGAAAATCCTTTACCTTACATTCCACGCTAAAATTCACACCTGCATTACACATCCTCTGAAGCTGGAGATATGCAATCATATGCTCCAATTCTTCCTCAAAGGGTATTACCTCTCCTGCCTTCTCGATTGCCTTCAGCGTGCATTTTATATATACAAATATATAGTATATCATCTTTACGCTTTCTCTGGAACCATCTTTAATAAGCTTTTGCAGTGTATGAAACGAAGCAAACAAAAAATCAGGCTTCATCTGTTCCACAAGCTGTGCCCGCATTTCCTCCTCACTATAGGAAGCCTGCTGTTTTCCGGCGGTAACCGGCAGCGCTTTTTTCAGGGTAACAATCCAGAGCATAACAATATAAATCACAAATCCGATTGGAATATATATATTATTAAGCTCTATCTCCCTGCCGGAAAACCACATGATAATCTGTACCAGAATGCAGAACAGAAGAACCGCATTTGCATAGAAAACCGGCTTTTCCTCCTTCTGTCTGTAATAATAGACTGTTATTCCAAGGATAACGGTATACACCAAAATGCTGATGCCAAGCAGTCCTCTTCCAATATTGTAAACCGTGTCAAACTGTACCAGAGAAAATGCCTGCAGCACAATCGCACTGATATAGAAGACCCCAAACACCAGTATTCCGGTATCCAAAAATACCAATATCCTCCTCCGGCTGACAAAACACCGGATATTCATAAGATGAAGCACAGCCAGAACAATAATCAGACAGGCTCTCAGCAGATATGCGCCATAATTCCACCCTGTCAGAACCGGAAATATTTTTCCACCCACAATAAACAGCAGACCCAGAAACAGACCCTCCAAACTGCTGTACAGCAGACATTTCTTCTGCTTCCATGCATTTTTTATAAAGGCATATACCAGCAGCATACAAAGGCTGATACAGATTAACAGTAATCCGGTAACTACAGCCACGCCATTTTCCATGAGAAGCTCCATCCATAACTGGTTGCGGGTTCCCGTACAGATGCTTTCCACCTCCATGTAATCACCTGACTGCCCGGTCAGTTCAATCACAATAATCTGCTCCTGATATTCCAGGGACAGCGGTATTACATGATAGGACGGAAGCCTATTCGCTCTTTTGTCACTCTCATAAAGTATATCCTGCCCCACCGATACCTTTACTGTCTGGTAGTCGGTTGTCAGCATCATATAAATGGTATCCAGTTCCAGCTCCGGCACCTTGTGCAGCAATGACAGAGTTTCACCATCCGCCACCGGCAGCTTACCCGGCAGCGTCAATACCTCCTGGATAATATTATCCGTTCCGCCGGAAGCCCCATCCTCTGTACTCCGGTACTCCTGAAGCTTCTGCGCATCCTCTGTCTTGTAGGTGCAGACCCAGCCATCGGAAAAATCCTCCATGCCCTCTGCCCTGCCCCGTTCCTCTACCGCCGGAATATGCCTGACTCCGAAAAAGCAGAACAAAACAGCGCTTGCTCCCAATATCAGCAGTAATATCATATGAAATTGGCGGTCTTCTAATCGAAACATCTCTATCTCCTCTTGGTATTATATCAATTGGGTAATTGCTTATTATATCAATCCGTAATGCTGCAACGCATTCTCAATTCCATTTTCCAGAATATCCGTTGTACGGTACTCTGCCACCTGCAGCACATCCTCCACTGCATTGCCCATGGCAACAGAATGTGGCACATATTGTAACATTTCCATATCATTTATGGAATCCCCAAATGCATAACAATCCGAGCTGTGAATCTGCAGATATCCCATCAGGAACTGTATTCCTGTCGCCTTGCTGAACCCAGCCGGTACTGCTTCCGTTACCATTCCACCATGGGGTATCAAATTGAAATCTTTGGAGAACAGATGCCGGAATGCCTCTGCATCACTTTCCGGCATCTGGGTAGTGGTAAATTTATCATAACAAAATTCCGGATGTCCGGAATCTTCAATGGGATAATCCACATTTTTTGAGAAATAATTGTAGATATACTCCATAAAGCTGCCGGGACCATGGTCTCCGTCTATAAACAGGCGGTCTTTCCCCTCAAATACCGTCTGGTATTTATATTCCCGAAGCTTTTCCGCATAATAAATATTCTGCTCCCTTGTCAGCGTGTGATGAAAAATTTCCTGACCATCATATTCGATATAGGTACCACATCCGCATATCAGACCATCAAATCCAAATTCCAGCAAATTCTTATCAATGGCTGTTTTCACCCTTCCGGTATTAATAAAGATTTTATGACCGTTTTCTCTCGCCTTGTATAGCGCATGCTTCGTGCTGTCCGGCATCCTGTGTTCATCATCCAGCGTAATCAGCGTTCCATCAATGTCAAAAAATAGTAAAGCCGACATAATCGCTCTCCTTTTCACTTTTTGTAAGTAACACTCTACATCTGCTTTAACAGATTTACCATCTCAATAGCACCTAACGCACAGTCATAACCCTTATTACCAGCCTTGGTTCCTGCACGCTCAATCGCCTGCTCAATGTTTTCCGTGGTAACAATGCCAAACATAACAGGGACTCCTGTTTCCAGAGAAACCTGTGCGATTCCCTTTGACACCTCATTACATACATAATCATAGTGGCTGGTTGCTCCACGGATAACCGTACCTAAGCAGATTACCGCATCATACTTTCCTGACTGTGCCATTTTCTTGGCTGCCACCGGAATCTCAAAAGCACCCGGAACCCAGGCAAGAGTAACGTTATCCTCCGGAATATCATGGCGGGTTAATCCATCCATGGCACCTCCGATTAACTTGGATACGATAAACTCGTTAAATCTTGCGGCAACAATGCCGATTTTCATGTCATTTGCAACTAATTTTCCTTCTAATGTTTTCATTATTCTTATTTCCTTTCTATTGTGTTATGCCTTATGGCTTTTTACCTGTAAATTTGAAGTTATCGCCTATTAAAAAACAGTGGGTATGAACAAAATAAGAAGTATTCCTATTGCACTTACAATTATTACTTTCTTGAAATCCTGCTTTTGTAGTTCCGTCATTTCTTTATACCACTTCATATAAAAGCACCTCCATCAATTCCGATTTATCACCGCTTTGCCATGAAATCACTTATAGTTCAAAATATGTCCCATTTTTTCCTGCTTGGTGCGCAGATAGAATTCATCATATTTACCTGGCTCCATGATAATCGGCACACGTTCTGTGATGCTTAATCCATACCCTTCCAGACCATATACCTTAAGTGGATTGTTTGTCATTAACCGCAGTTCCTTCACACCAAGATCCACTAAAATCTGGGTTCCAATGGTATAATCCCTTGCATCCTCCGGAAATCCCAATTCCAGATTTGCCTCCACGGTATCCCTGCCATGGTCCTGAAGCTCATAGGCACGGATTTTATTAATCAGACCGATTCCACGGCCTTCCTGTCGTAAATACAGTAACACACCCCGTCCCTCTTTTGCAATCATTTTCATTGCCGCATCATACTGCTGTCCGCAGTCACAGCGGGCGGAGCCCAACGCATCTCCGGTCAGACACTCGGAATGCACTCTGCAAAGCACCGGTGCACCATCTGTAATATCACCCTTTACCAGTGCCACATGATGCTCACCATTTAACTTATTTACATAGCCGTGTATTGTAAATTCACCATAGCGGGTTGGCATCTTTGCCTTAGCAACACACTCTACAAATACTTCATGCTCCTTTCGATACTGGATTAAATCTGCGATGGTTCCGATTTTCAGATTATGTTTTTTCGCAAAAGCAACTAAATCCTCTTTCCTTGCCATCATTCCGTCTTCCTTCATAATCTCACAGCAAAGACCTACCGGCTTCAAGCCTGCAAGCTTCATAAAATCTACTGTGGCTTCTGTATGTCCATCCCGTTCAATAACTCCGCCCGGTCTTGCCTCCAGCGGAAACATATGTCCCGGTCTTCTAAAATCCTCCGGCTTTGCGCCATCCTCCACAAACTTTCTGGCGGTAATTCCTCTCTCATAAGCAGAAATACCTGTTGTAGTGCTGACATGGTCCACAGACACAGAAAATGCAGTACAGTGATTATCCGTATTGGTAATACACATCTGCGGGAGATTCAGCTTGTCCGTATAGCTTGCATCCATCGGCATACAAATCAAACCTCTTGCATAGCTTGCCATAAAATTTACATTTTCTGTAGTGGCAAACTCCGCCGCACAAATCACATCTCCTTCATTTTCCCTGTTTTCATCGTCTAATATCACGATACATTTTCCAGCCTTCAAGTCCTCAGCTAATTCTAAGGTTGTGTTAAATTCTGACATTTTGCTACCTCCTTGTGTATCTATTACGCTTTATATTTATCTTATTATTTTACAAAATTGTTTATATAAATTCTTTTTTTACAGTGCACCAGTATATTTACATAATATATCTACATAACACATTAACATAATCTCTTTACATAACTGATTTACATAATCCCCTGCCATTTCTCCTACATAAATCCATTCTCTGCAAGAAAATCCATGGAAATCCTACCGGAAGCTTTTTCCTCGTCTCCGTCTGTCTCTGCCCCGGAAGCTTCAAAATGCAGAAGCTTATCGATATACTTTCCCACGATATCATTCTCCAGGTTTACGATATCCCCGGCTTTCTT
>JAXVOW010000281.1:0-7168 GCA_037301995.1 bacterium
GTAAAACCTCCACCAGATGCTCATGGTGTTCCTTCAATCTGGCATTTTGTTTGTTCAGCTCAGAGGTCTGTGTTTCCACCATTTCCTCTAAGTGATTTTTATGACGGTACAGCTCAATTAAATTATTTACACGCTGTACCACAATATGATGCTTAAAGGGCTTAAAAATAACATCACTTGCTCCGAGAGCATACCCCCGTTCCATGGCATCTCCATCCTCATCACTGGTAATCAGTATAACGGGAATACGGGACATCCAGCCCTGCTCTCTCATATATTCCATCACTTCGTAGCCATCCATAACCGGCATCTTAATATCTAAAAGTACCATCTCAACCTGGTCTCTGTTTTTCTCTAAATAATCTATACAAATTTTTCCGTTCTCTGCTTCAGCAATCTCATACGCCTGTTCAAACATTTGTCTCAAGAGAGCACGGTTCATCTCTACATCTTCAACAATCAAAACTGTATTGCCATTTTTCATGTCTATACCTCTTTGCAAATGTATTCCATTGTATCCTCATATAATTTTGTAAAATGCTGTTGTATGCCTGCAGCAGGCAGCTTCCCATCTCTCAGAATTTCCACAATACTGCACAATTCCCCATAAAGCCGAGACAATGCCAAATTTGCTATAATTCCCTTCAGCCGATGCGCCCAGTCAAAGGCGGCTTCCGCATTCTTTTCCTTTAACGCCTCCAGCATCAAGTAGTAGGCTTCTTCCTCCGGTAACTGCCTCAAAAAATGACGGAACATCTCCTCATTGTCCATAAACCGTTCCATGGCTCCGTCAACATCAATTCCATCATCCTGTAATTCCTGCAATGTTTTCATTATTACAACTCCTGAAAACCTCTACTTAAAAGTCTCCTCTGCCTGTTTCTTTGCCTCCTCAATCTCCGCCTGCTTCTTTGCCTCGTCCTCTGCGGCTTCCCTGTTCAGGCGGTCAATAATCTCCTGTGCCCGGCGCATCTCCTCTTCCTTTCTTTGCTCTTCCTCTTCTCTGTCAGATGCTTCCATTGCCGCCTTGCCTGCCTCAATAAATGCATTTACATCTACCTTGTTGGCATTCATTATGGATGCAATCCTCTCCTGTTCCTGCGCCCTCTGTCTTCCCTCTTCTATTTCTTTCAGACGTTGTCTTTCTTTTTCCTGGTTAATACGGTTCAATACCTCCAATGGATCCTCACCATCCGGAGACTGTACTTTTGCATTTTCAGGAACAGCCTCATCTACATTATATACCGTATTGCCGACAGTACTCCCATTAACCGGTGTATTGACAGCCGGAGCCTCTGAAACAGTATCCCTGTTTTCCTGGGGCACATACCTCTCTGTCTTCTTTGATGCATTATTGTTAATTCTAAGCACCGGCAAAACCACCAATTGCCACCATTTAATCAAATTTCCCTTTACCCTGCTAAAAAATCCGCTGCTCATAAGATAGTCCTCTCATTTTATAATCGATAGTATTGTAACACAAAGCAGGAAAAAAAAGAAGATGATTTCACAGGATTTACTCATCCTTTGTCAATGTAATTAAGTCTTCACTAATATCTATATCCGTCTTTAAATTATCATAATACCAGAAATAATATGTTTTGCCATAACATTCGTATTCTATTATCTTATCCGGCTTCTGTCCGTCAATCTGCAGATTATATATACTTTCCCCTTCTGAAAAACAGTCCTCACAGATATCACCATATGCAATAGGCCTGGCATTTTCATCATTTTCATTGGCATAATTGATAAAATCTCCCACTGACAGAATTGTCTTATAATAAATCTCTTCCCTGGCAGTTTGTATGTAATCCTCATTTAACCGACTGTTCAAGCTCATCGGATTTCTCGATTCTACTTCTACATTGACCAGACCATATTTTTCATGATTATCCTGTTCCATCACCCTGAAATTAGCATAAACAAATGATTCTTCCTGTGCTCCAACTGCCCGGTAGTAAATTACCAGAAAATCATCATTGTACATTCGGAAAATTTCTTCGTCCATCTTACACTGATAAGAGGCTAATTGTCCTCTTTTGTGCAACAATGCATCCTCCACCGTATTCTCAAAATCAGAAGATGTCAAATCGTCACCAGTTATCTGCTTCTGAAAATCCGCCATATTAAAATCACCAGTCCTGTCCTGAAAAAGCCAGATATTCACCAGACTTAAAAAGGTAAAGGCAAGCATAGTCAGACATATCGTATTCAAAATCCCTAATACTCTTTTCGTATTTCCACTAATTTGCAGTCTCTTCATCTTATTGTCCCTCTCCCATAAAATCTAAAATCCATTCTATATATCTAAATTTTATCATAATAAACTAATTGTTTTTATAAATGAGCAGATAAATTTCAATAAACAATGCCTTTTTTTGCGTTTTATTATCATATTAATAACGTTCATTTACTTTTATCCTATTTATTCTCTCTCTAGTTTTATAATTTCCTCAGGGAGTGACAATAAAGTGAATTGGTTAAAAGCAAATCTTAATTATTCGCAAGATGAATTAGAACTTATTCGTTATGGTCTTTCTGCCATCGCAATGGAGACCAGCAAATTTATAATCATGTTAATTCTATTTAACAACATTGGAAAATTAGCCGAGTATTTATTCGGAACTTTGATATTATTGCTATTACGAATAAATACAGGCGGACTGCATTTTTCTACTTACACAAAATGTTTAATATTTTCCATATTACTTTTTTATCTCGGATGTGTCTATCTCCCAGGCAGATATCAAATAGGCAAAGTAGAAATGTTCATTCTATTACTTGCATGTATGACAATAAATTATATTATTGGACCTGTCATCTCCAAAAAAAGACCAGTTTTAACTTCTTATCAAATCAAAAAATCAAAGCTGACTGCCTTGAAATACATATTTCTTTATATAATAGCAGTTTTTTTCTTTTCAGAGAAGCCATTAATAAAAATTGGTTTTTGGATGATTTTACTACAGACTGTGCAATTAGTAATCGCATATTTTTTAAGAAAGGAGAGTTATAATGAAAAACAAACTAATTAAAATCGCCCGGACTATATGTCCTCTTTGCATGGCGCTAGGTGGCATTTTTTCTGGAATTAGGAGTCTGTTCTTTTTCGGCGAACCGGTTTATCCAAAACAGATAAAAAAGCAATAAGAACAACAAGCCCAATCTAATTAACCAGTAGGTAAAATATGACCTACTGGTTAATTATAAAACATATAGAAATCCAATTTTCCTGTTCCTTATCAATATTTTCCACCACAATATTCGCATTGTATTTCTCTTTTATTTTCATTACATTACTCAAACCATACCCTCTGCTATTTCCTTTTGTACTATATTTTTCTACAAACCACATTTCAATATCCTTATTTTGAACATAACTGCAAATATTATTTACCATGAGCTTTGTACACAATCCATCATAATAAAATGTAAAATCAATTTTACGCTTTCCATCTAAATTATCTTTAACCGCCTCCACTGCATTATCAAATAAAACACCAAACACACACATATAATCATATTCTACATCCGCATCCCCTATTTCAATTATATTTATAGTGTAATCCACCTCTATTTCCTGTTGCTTTGCATATTCTAACTGACTATAAATAAAGCCTGCCAACACAGAAGGTTTACAGCGTAATAATAAATTGGAATATTGATTATCTTTTATTATCCAATCTGCATACTTTCTCTGTGCTAATACCAATTCCTCATATGTTGAACATGTATAATGCGTACTATATAGTGCACTTAACTGATTTTTAAACTCATGTTGTTTCTTTCGTATTTCATTATATAATTGTTTCTCCTCCAAATAATATTTCTGAAATACATCCAACTCATTCTTTTTATAATTCAAATTGTCTTTTTCTCTTTTCCAAATACAGAGCATTCCAATTAAAAGTAAATAAACCGATATAATTAAAACATATTCAAAAAATGAAAACTTCCCAAATATAAAATAACAAATCAAAATAAATATTAAAAGTAAGCCACAGTATAACACAATATAAAAAACAGTTTTACTATTTCGTTTTATATACTGAAAAATCCGGGATAAAATTTTATACTTTATCAATAATAGACTGATTATAAGTGTTATAAAATTAATAATCACCGCACTAATCGCATCATTTTCAATAAAAAAAGAAAGAAAACCTACCATTAATTGCAAGCACCCCATTGTCATAAATGCCAACAGTATGTTAAGCAATAATGCTGTGACTTTTAAATTAAACTCTATCTTACAATAAAAGAATATTAAAATATATGGGACGTACAAAAAAATCTCAGGTATATATCCATCTGTACCCAGACTAAGAAGAAGTATCTCTGTAAATATTGTAATAGCTGCCGGAAAATTCAAAGAAAATTTTTTTCCACACAATTCGTTAACTATAAGTAAATATGTAAGTATTTCTAAAAATAAATATGCAAATTTAATCATTTTTTATTTTTTCCATAACGCTCTTTTTCATCATCGTACTTATTTCTATTATCCCAAAATTATCTTTCAGTTGTATCACCCTGTTAACCGGGTCAATATTAGCAATAAAGTCTATATTAACTATGTTTCCACGATTACATTGAATAAACCTGTCTGAGTCTAATTCTTCTAAAACCTCTTTACAATTCCGATAATAGATTACCAATTCATCCCTTACTGTCGTGACTGTAACCTTTCCACCATGACTCTTAATATAAACGATATCTTTCTTATCTACTGCATAAATTATTCCATCCTTTCTAAAATATACAGTTCCTTCTTCTTTTTGTGGGACTTGAAATTTTAAAGCCTGGTTAATTAACTGCTTTGTTTCCTTCACAAGCAATGGCTTTTCTAAATATCCATAACAATGCAATTTGCGATATGCATGCAGCTCCGGGTCAACCAATGCTGTAATAAAAATCACCGGTACAAATGCATATTTTTCAATTTTCCGTATTTTTTCAACAAATACCAATCCAGACACATCATTCCGAACGGAATTATCAATCATGATATCCACAATGAAAAGAGTAATATCATGTTCTACCGCTATCTGATAAGCTTCTGGCAGCGTCATAATTTTATAAACTATAACATTTTTATCAATTTCATGAATTAATTTCTCAATTACTTCAAGTGTTGCGTGGTCATCTTCTAGTACTAATACTTTTTTCATCTCTTTAGTCCTTAAATGATTCTTTTAAATATTGTATCAGCCTTCTCAGCCGTTCTTCATCGATATCCCTATTTGCAATCGTTTTATCATCGAGCCCAAAATGCGCAAATAATCTATGAAAAATAACAAGTTTCTCCCATTCATTTAATGCCAGTATCTGCGCCCATAAATCATTGATGCTCTTTTGTTCTCCAAACAAAAGATATTCCATTGAAACATTATTAAACGTATTTTTAATTTTTCTCTGTGTGTCCAGCGAAATATTATATTCTCCCGTTTCCATTTTTTTCACAGTTGAAACAGAAATATCTAACTTCTCTGCAAACTGTTCCTGTGTATATCCCAACTGCTCCCGTAGCATTTTTAATCTATTTCCAGACGCAATTTTTTCTTTCGATACTGCCATATATCTTTCCTTTCTTAGTTAAAAGTATATATAACTATTCTAATAATAAAATTTCGTCCAATCCATGTTCATAATATGTACTGATGATATATATTTTATACACTTATTGTCCTGATGATAAACATTTTCCTTCTTGTGTTGTATTTGTTTACCATTATCTCTCATTCCACCCAAAATTGCATTAAATTATTTTTCCCAAAAAAAAGAAACAACCGATTCCTCAGTTGTTTCAAAAAGTCTTATATTCAATTAAGCTGTCTTCCTTCTATTTGTTTTCCTACCCATTACACCAATAAATATATAAAATACGCCGCATATGCCACTAACATGATGATGCCCACCGGACGTTTCAGCTTCTGCTCCTTCCATACACCAATCCACAGTAATACACCTGCCGCTATGGCAACCACGGAATCTACCAGAAAGCTTGACTTAAAGGTTACCGGCGTAATCAGTGCCGTTGTTCCTACCACAAATAAAATATTAAAAATATTACTGCCGACAATATTACCGATCGCAATGTCTGCCTTTCCCTTTGTTGCCGCAGTAATGGAAGTCACAAGCTCCGGCAGTGAAGTACCGAATGCCACAATGGTAAGCCCGATTAAACGGTCATCCATACCGAGCGCGGCGGCAATTTTTGACGCATTGTCCACTGTCAAATCACTGCCCAGTACAATTCCCGCCACACCTGCCACCAGCATGGCAATCTGTAACCACAATGCCCTGTTTTTCTCTTCTTCCTCATCTGCCTGACCCTTTTTTGCCATAATAAACAGATAAGTCAGATAAATCAGGAAAAACACCCAGAGCACAACACCTTCCCAGAATACAATCTCATTTCCGGTCCAGCCGAGCCACATTAATAACAGCGTAATTACCAGCATAAATGGAAGCTCATAGCGGATTGTCGATTTCTGTACAGCAATCGCCGTAATAACCGAAGTAATTCCCAGAATTACCAGTATATTCATGATATTGCTTCCAAGAACATTTCCAATGGTAATTCCCGCATTTCCTGATTTGGCAGCGGTAATGCTGACTGCTGCCTCCGGCGCAGAGGTTCCCATTGCCACAATGGTAAGTCCGATTACCAGCTGGGGAATTCCAAATCTGGCGGCAATTCCTGCTGCTCCATCCACGAACCAGTCGGCTCCTTTTATCAGCAATGCAAAACCGGCAATTAATAAAAGTACTGCAATAAAAATATCCATTTTTCTCTTTCCACCCACTACCGGGCGTCTCCTTTCCTACTCTTCCTCAGGCACCTGTCGAAGCAAAAAACGCCGCTTATACTTCAGGGAAGCATAATCTGTAATCCGTTTCAAACAGGTAAAGTCCGCTGTTCCTCCTACAACTCCCACAAAAGTCGTTCCCTGTACAAACTTTCCATATAAAAGCTCATGGGACAACGCCTGGGCAGAAACATCAATCTGCCTTGTAATCTGCAGCTCCGTTACAAATTCATCCGTCTCCCCCACCTGCTCCGGCATGGTTTCCTCCTCATAATACCGGTCAATCAATTTATTCACCTCTGCATCCTTTTTCCGAAGCACATCACCACTTTGCAGGGACGCATCAATAACCT
>JAXVOW010000282.1:0-3316 GCA_037301995.1 bacterium
CCGGTGTGGTGATTGAAAACCAGAGAGATGTCCTTTTATATATGATAAATACTGCTATGCAGGATTTGGATAACAGTAAGCATTTCGTTATTAAGGTAGCTATGGATGATTATGAGGATGTGGCTGCTCGAAAGGATGACATATATGGCGCGTTGAATCCCAATGTGGAATTGGAAATTTTTGAGGATGCAAAGCTGGCGCCAATGCAGTGCCTGATTGAAACAGACAATGGAATTGTAGATATCAGTCTGGATGTTCAGTTGGAAAATCTGATAACAGCATTGAAGCTGATGGTGAAGGAATAGGTGGTTTTCTTTGGAAATTAATTTTGAGCAGTACTTTTCTTTAGCAAACCGTTCTTATGTAAAGGAACTTGGAAAGGTAACAAAGATAGTGGGACTTACTGTGGAATCAGTAGGTCCTCCCTGTAAATTGAATGATTTGTGTAACATCACCTCTAAGGATGGCACCCAGAAGGTAATGGCAGAGGTGGTGGGCTTCCGGGATAACCGGGTGCTTTTGATGCCTTTTGAAAGTGTGGAGGGAATCGGATTAGGCGCAGTGGTGGAAAACACAAAGGAACCGCTGAAGGTACAGGTGGGAGAAGAGCTGCTGGGACGCTCCCTGGATGGATTAGGCAGACCCTTAGACGGGGAAGAGCTGCATTTAAGCGAAACCTACCCCATTGAGGCACCGCCGCCGGATGCACTGAAGCGGAAGATGATTTCGGAAGTACTGCCATTGGGTGTAAAGGCAGTAGACGGAATGATTACGGTGGGCAAGGGACAGAGAATCGGTATTTTTGCGGGCTCTGGTGTTGGCAAATCCACGCTTCTGGGTATGTTTGCCAGAAATACAAAGGCAGACATCAATGTGATTGCCTTAATTGGAGAACGTGGAAGAGAGGTTCGTGAATTTATTGAGAGGGATTTGGGTGAAGAGGGGCTGAAACGCTCTGTTCTGGTGATTGCAACCTCGGATAAGCCGGCATTGATTCGCAATAAAGCGGCGAAAACAGCTACCGCTATAGCGGAATATTTCAGGGACCAGGGAAAAGACGTTCTTCTTATGATGGATAATATGACGCGTTTCTGTATGGCGCAAAGAGAGATTGGTCTGGCGTCAGGCGAGCCTCCGGTTACGAGAGGATATCCGCCGTCTGTTTATTCTGAGCTCCCAAAGGTATTAGAGCGGGCTGGCAATTCGGAAAAAGGCTCTATAACAGGACTATATGCCGTTTTAGTGGATGGCGACGATTTTAATGAGCCGATTTCTGATACGGCAAGAGGAATTTTAGATGGGCATATTGTTCTTTCGAGAAAGCTTGGACATAAAAACCATTATCCGGCAATTGATGTGCTGCAGAGCATCTCAAGATGTATGAGCGGGATTGCAACGGAGAGCCATAAGGCGGTTGCAGGCAAGGTTAAAAATGTTCTGGCAACCTATAATGAGGCGGAGGATTTGATTAATATCGGAGCATATAAATCCGGCTCAAATCCGGAGATTGATTTTGCTATTTCAAAAATCCGGCAGGTGAACGAATTTCTAGTACAGGATGTGGAAAGTAAGTTTCAGTTTGAGGATGAAGTTGCAATGATGACGGAGATTTTTGAGGAAACAAGGGTGAACGGATAAGGAAGGGATGAACTGTGGCGAGATTTATCTATCGAATGCAGAATATTCTGGATATTAAGTATAAATTAGAGGAACAGGCAAAACAGAATTATATGGAGGTGCGTGCCCGTTTAAATGCTGCCAAAGAGGAGCTGAAGCATTTAGAGGAGCGCAGATGGCAGTATATGGGTACCTATAAGGTTCTGGTATCGGACAGACTTGACGTTCTGGAGATTGAACAGTGTAAAAACGCCATCATTCTGATGGAGGAATACATTTTAAACCAGCAAAGCGTAATTCAAAGCATTGAACTGGAACTGGAGGAAGCGGTAAGACAAATGAATGAGGCGGTGAAAGACCGTAAAATCCATGAAAAGCTGAAGGAGAATCAGTTTGAACTCTTCAAACAGGAGATGAACAGGGAAGAGGAAAAGGAGATTGACCAGCTTGTAAGCTATCAGTATAATAACAGGGATTCCGGAGAGGAGATATAAATCTTATGGCAAAAAGAGAAAAGGGAACACAGGTAGAAAACGGAGAAGAGAATATTGGAAGTAAGATTTTATCAGTCTTTTTTGTGATACTGATTGTGTTGGTGTGGCTTGCCATTATTGCGGCGCTTATTAAATTTGATGTAGGAGGCTTTGGAAGCATTGTACTGCGCCCGGTTTTAAAGGATGTTCCGGGAATAAATAAGATTCTTCCGGAGCCGTCAGAGGAGGAGCTGGCAGAGGAGGCGGAAGCATCGGATGACGAGAACCAGATTGCAACCCTTTCCCAGGCAAAGGAAATGATAGAGAAGCTTCAGGCGGAGAATGAGAAGTTGAATGAAAGCAACAAATCCCTGAAGGAAGAAAACAGTGATTTAGAGAAGCAGGTGGAACGCCTGAAGGTGTTTGAGGAAAGCCAGAGTGAATTCCAGGAACAAAAAGAAAAATTTTATAACGAAATAGTCTATGGAGAAAACGCACCAGATGCCGATATATATAAAGAGTGGTATGAAAGTATTGATGCCGCCTATGCCGAATCCATTTACCGGCAGGTAATTTCAAATCAGTCAGCGAATGCGGATTTGAAGGACCTGGCAAAGACTTATGAAAATATGAAACCGGCGGAGGCAGCAGCTGTGTTGGAGAAGATGAGTGATAACCTGGACACAGTGGCGGAGATATTAGGGGCAATGAAAGCGGACAGCAGAGCAAAGATTATGGACCAGATGGACCCTGATTTTGCAGCAAATGTTACCAAAAAGCTTATGCCTTAACCACTTGAATCTTAAAGAAAGGAGGCAGAGCATGCAGGTAAAGGAAAATGTAAACCTTGCAAATTTACTTCTGGTGGGAAACCAGACTGGCAATTCCACATCCAGACCGAAGGAAGATACAAAGGAAGATTTTGCCAGCTTGCTGACAAATGCCCAGAATAATGCAGATTCTAAGGTGAATGCCACAAAGCAGGCATCTGTACAGGCGAAGGAAGTATTTCCGGAAAAAGCTTCCAGCGAACCAAAGAGAGAGACGAAGGATTTTACAAAGAGTTCGGCAGCCTCACAAACGGAGCGCGCATCATCAGCCGGGGAGCCGGATATCCGTGAGAAAGGGAATGCTGTAGAGGAAGAAGCAGAAGACCAGTCCGGTGAGGATGCTTCAGCAGCAATAGAAGGCATCAGCATTCTGTTACAGGATATAATGCAGCAGCT
>JAXVOW010000283.1:0-5430 GCA_037301995.1 bacterium
ATAGAATATTTTCCCTTTGAAATCTTATGCTCCTGATATCTTAAGTCCAGTGCAGTACTTCCATCCGCATGGGTTACGGAAATGGCAGGAACACGGTAATCTCCTATCCCTGCTGTCCCGTATTCCAAGGGCAGGGTATTCAGAGAATAGGTTCTGCAATTATCCACATCATAAACATTGCCGGCAAAGCCAACATCCGGATAATCCAGTAAATAATCCATATTACAATCCGTCTTTTTCCCATACCAGAGGTGAAGCAATACTCCATATTCATCTGCTTTCATCTGATATAATGTATTTTCTGTCTCCAAATAGAAAATCCCGTCTTTTACTCTTACTGCCATATCTGGACTCCTCTCAAAAAATTATTTTTTATTAACAAATTGTATACTCGCAGGTGGTGAGATTTGCATCCAATACAATCTTATCCTCTTTATAGCTTCTCGTAATTTTTAAGCGGTCACCTTCTGTCTCCACCAAAATGTCTCCGTCAATATGGAAAGCCGGATGAGAATTACGCAGCTCCATTAACTTCTTTAACTCCTGTACAACCGGGCGCTCCTGCTCCTTAGCAATCTCTTCCTTTGTATAATAATGGCGGTTAATATCCCTTCCGTTTTTTGTCCGCTCCATCAATTCCACATCATTTTCACCTGCCAGCATTCCCACATAATATACCTGTGGTATTCCCGGAGCAAAGAATTGAATCGCACGGGCAAGTATATAGGCGGCATCGTTGTTACCTAATGCGGAATAATATGTGGTATTTACCTGGTAAATATCCAGATTATTATAGGCTTCTGAGCTGTAAATTTTCTTGACATTGGCTCCCTGCTTATACATCTGTTCTTTTACTTTATCAATTTCTTCATCCGGAAGCAAGTCCTTCACATCCACAATGCCGATTCCATCATGGGTATCCAGAGTTGTGAATTGCTTTTTCGGGCACATATCAAGCCAATTTTTCAGATATTCGCCTGTATGGTTATACAATGCATGAAGCGTAATAACCGGCAGAGCAAAATCATAAATCCAAAAGCCCTTGTCCGCAAGCTTCATTGGAATTGTATAATGCTCGTGAATCTCCGGTAGAATCTCTGCATGTTCTTCCTTTACAATATCCTCAATCTCATAAAGTAAATCCCAGATATCCGGCTCTATGAAAAAACAGCTGGTATCCTGCTTCTTAACCGCATAAGCAAAAGCATCCAGACGAATTATAGAGGCTCCCCTTTTACACATATTTTTGAGAGTGTCACGGATAAACTTCTTTGTAGCCTCTTTCGTTACGTCTAAATCAATCTGTTCCTCACAGAAGGTACACCATATCTTTTCTTTGGTCCCATCCTTAAATTCCGCTTCAATATACGGTGCCCGTGGTTTTCTCTTATAAATCTTATCCACCTGTTCTTCTGTCGGCTCTCCATTTTTCCAGAATTCCTTGTAACGGATAAAGAAATCCTTATAAGGAGAGCTCTCCTTCTTCTCTAAAAAATCCTGAAAGTATTCTGAGCTTGCAGAAATATGATTTACCATAAAATCAAACATCAAGTAATATTCTTTTCCCAGACTTTCCACATCTTCAAAGCTGCCAAACTCCCCATCTACTTTATCGTAACACATTGGTGCAAATCCACGGTCCGCAGAAGATGGGAAAAAGGGCAGGATATGCACCCCGCCCACAGCAGCCTTATAATGGGTATCTAAGATTTCATGCAGTTCTTTTAAATTCTTTCCTAAGCTGTCTGCATAGGTAATCAGCATAATCTTATTATTTAACTCCATATAGGTCTCCTCTCTATCATCCCTTGACAGCTCCATTTGCTACGCCGTTCAAAATCTGTTTCTGACAGATAATATAGAAAATCAGAATCGGAATCAACGCAAGCAGATACGAAGCAAATGCCAGATTATAGTTTGTTCCAAACTGTGTCTGGAAATTTAACTGTGCTAACGGCAATGTATTCTCACCCGTTCCCGACATAATAACAAGCGGTGTCATAACATCATTCCATGTTCCCAAGGCCGTTAAAACAGCTACCGTTGCATGCATCGGCTTCATCATCGGAAAGATAACTCTCCAATATGTAGTCCATGCATTGGCACCATCAATCTCTGCTGCCTCCTCCATGGCAAGGGGAATATTTTTTAAATATCCGGTATAGAGCAAAACATTGATTGGCATATAAAATACCAGATACAGCAGCACAACACCAAAGCGGTTTGCAATTCCCATCTGTGCAGTCTGCTTCACTACCGGCATCATCAGAATTGCGAACGGTACAAACATACCGCTTACAATGTAAAGATAGATAAACTTGTATGCCTTTTTATGTGCCATGCTTCTTCCGATTACATAGCCCGCAACCGAATGGATTAAAATCGCCAGTACAATGGTTGCCACCGTAATTAATAAGCTGTTTCCTAACGAATGCCAGAAATCTGTTACCTCCATTGCCTCTCTAAAATTGTCAAGGCTCCAGGTTGCCGGAAAAGCAAGGGCTCCTGCCACATCATTGGTCATTTCTGACGGTTGCTTAAAGGCAATAATAATCGCCATGTATAATGGGAAAAACACGGTCACACAGCCCAGAATCAGGACCAGCGTCAATACCCAGTTTGTCTTACCTACACGATTTTTCTTTTTCATCATAGCTGCTCCTCCTTCTTATTTAATACAGTCATCTGGAATACAGAAAATGCAACGATTACGATAAAAAATACGACTGCATTAGCACTCTGGAATCCAAACTGTCCACCGTCCATACCATTTTTATATATCAGATAAGAAATAGACTCTGTGCTCTGTGCAGGACCACCCTTTGTCAAAGATACAATCTGGTCAAATACCATTAAGAAGTTTTTTGTACTCAATACAAGGTTAATTGTTACAAAAGGCATAACCAGAGGAAAAGTCAGCTTCCAGAACTTTTTCCAGCCACAGGCACCATCAATCATACCTGCTTCATAAACATCCTCCGGCACGGTCTGCAGCCCGGATATATATATAATAGTATTCATCGCAACTGCCTGCCATACTCCCACAACCAGTACACCAATCCATGCATATTTCTCACTTGCTAAAATGCTGTTTTGAATCCAGCTGATATTAAGAACCGAACCCAAAGCAGGTAAAATATAGGTAAAGATAAAGCTGAAAATATAACCGATAACCAGTCCACCCAGGATATTCGGTACAAAATATATCCCCCGTAATGCACTCTTAAACTTAATTCTGCTGTTTAATCCCAGAGCCAGGACAAGGCTCAGTACATTTACCAGAATTGTACCTGCAATTGCGTATTTAAAAGTGAATAAATAACTTTTTCCAACTCTGGAATCCGTAAACAAATCTGCATAATTACGAAATCCCACAAAATCATAGCTGCCGTAACCCCTATAATTGGTAAAGCTGTAAATCATACCTTTAATCATGGGAAGTGTGTTAAAGGTAAAAAACAGAATAATGACAGGAATGATAATTGCTAAATAGGTTTTTTCTCTGTTTGTCATTGTTTTTAACTTTTTCATTCTGCACCCTCCATTTCTTCTTTATAATCCTGAACCTTACGAATCAAATCACGGTTGTAACGTTCCCATTCCGTATCAAAACGCTTCAAGAAGGTATCTATGGAATCTTCACCTTCATCTAAAAGGAAGGTCTGAATCATGGCATCCACACTCATCTCACTTGGATAATGATGATCCTGGTAATCTGCCATCCTTCCCTCTTCAATATAGGACTTCATTCCATCTAACATTGACGGAAGCGTAAACTCACTATCCTTACACGCAATGCCACTCTGATTATTTAAATAAATCTGAATGGTCTCATCCTCATAGAGATAACGGAGCACCTCATAAGCCGCCTCCTTGTTTTCACAGTTCTTCATAACGCTAAACTGTAAATCGATACCGGAATTCAACACATTGTCTGCCTCATCTTCATTTGCCGGGAATACAAACGAATCAATATTCATATCCGGATTAACCGATTTAATCTGTGGAACTGCATAGCTTCCGATTACATACATGGCAGATTCTCCTCTTGCAAATGCAGTACATGCGTCGTTATATCCATATGCATACGGATTGGGCTGGGAGTAATTTAACAGCTCCTTCATCTTCACTGCCACATCCTTATAGGACTCCGCAAAGGTTGCATTTCCCAAATTTACCTGATTACAGGTATCGGAATCTGCAAGACCTACTGCCAGAGCATTCCATGGCGCCAGACAGGTCCAGGTATCCTTAAAACCAAAATAAAGTGGCTGGATTCCCGCTGCTTCAATCTCATCACACAATGCCGTAAACTCACTCCATGTCTCCGGAATCTTCCATCCATGCTCCTCAAACATATCCTTGTTATACAAAACACCCGCTGCGTTACCTGCAAATGGAAGTGCATATACCCCCTCCTTCGGAACAAATTCCAGTTCCTTATCCATATCCAGATAAGCCTGCTTTACATCCTGGATTCCATCAAAATCCGAGATATCCATGAACAAATCAGCATCCAGAAAGTTGGAGTAATTGATATCTCCACCAATTCCGATAATATCCGGATAATCCTCCCTGATAAAACGGGTTTTCAAAATGGTCATCGCCTCATTTGGAGACTCAATGGTTAAATGAATGTCATCATGGGTTTCATTAAACCGCTCTGCAATCTCCTCAAAAGCTTTGACAGCCTCTGGCTTGTAATGTACAATCTCAATTTCGGTCACACCGTTGTTCTTTGCCTCATTGCCACATCCCGCAAGTCCCAGCACAGTACAACAAGCCAGCAATACAGTTACAATTCGCTTCATTCCTTTTCTCATTGCACATCCTCCTTTACTATTTTTGCCTCATAAGGGCGTAAGCAACATCTGTCATGTTCCTCTCTATAATTACCGAGCAGAAGCTTCCCGTTCTCCCACTGTTGTAATTCTTTGATATACAATTCCTTATCCGTAAAATTACAGATTACCAAAATCCGCTCTCTACCCAGCTGTCTGATATAAGCAAATACAGAGACATCCTCCTCTAAAAATGGTTCATAGCTCCCTTCCCGGATAACCCGCTCTGTCTTTCTCAAATGAATCAGCTTCTGATAATAATGGAATACGGAATCTTCTTCTATCAACTGCGCCTTTGCATGAATCATAGTATAATTGGGATTACATCGAATCCACGGTGTTCCGGTTGTAAACCCTGCATTATGACTATCATCCCACTGCATCGGTGTTCTCGCATTATCCCTGCTCTTTGCATAAATGGATTGCATAATTTCGGACTCCTCATATCCCTGCTCTAAACGTTCTCTATACAAATTCAGAGTTTCTATATCACAGTATTCTTCTATATCATATCGAACATTCGTCATTCCCAGCTCTTCGCCTTGATATATATAAGGAGTACCTTCCATTCCATGAATAACCGTTGCCA
>JAXVOW010000284.1:0-1885 GCA_037301995.1 bacterium
AGCCATTGCTCCGTGTGTGGAACTTCAATAGTAGAGCAGAAAACAATAAAAGCGTTAGGACATGATTACAGCGGAAATTATCGGTATGATGCAACGGGACATTGGAAAGTATGCCGTCGCTGCGGTGTAAAGAATACAAAACACAATCATATCTATAACGATGACAGGGATACTGTCTGTAATGACTGCGGCTATGAAAGAACAGTAAATAACCCAGATACAGAGGAAGGAGAACCTGAAACACCAAAGCCGGCAGAAACATCAGAACAAAATACAGAGGAAACTTCCGGTACAAAGAAAGAGCAGCAGCCAGAAGAAGCAGGTGTACATACCATACCGGCATCAATAGATAAGGGTAAGATGACCATATCGGGCGGAGCGGTTGCAACAGGCAATGTGAAAGGCATGACAAACACAAGCACGGTTTTGAAGCTGGGAGACGGAGCGGTCATTATAACGATTGCCTGTGAGGAGAAGGAATATACGGCAGGAGTAGTGGATACCGTGGCAGTAGCAAATGCTGTGCTGACACCGGAGCAGATACAGCTCGTAGCGGATGGAGAAACCATAGAAATACGGATAACGGTGACGGATATTTCCGATAATGTACCGCCGCAGGATAAGGAAATTATTGAGAGAGGTATTAAGGTATACCAAAATGAACTGCCGGGGCTGACACTCGGAATGTACGTTGACATCTCCATGTCCATTAAGATTGGAGCGGGTGATTGGAACATTGTTACCACAACGAAAGAAGCGATAGAGGTGGTAATCGGTATCCCTGAGAAGTTGCAAAGTGATGGCAGGGAGTATTACATCATCCGCTCCCATGAAGGGGAATATACTCTTTTGACGGATATAGATGAAAATCCGGACACCATAACCATCAGTACGGATATGTTCTCCGCCTATGCGATTGTATATGAACAGGCAGATGGAGCGGAGGTAAGTGTGAAATGCAGGCTGTGCCATATCTGCCCGACATTCCTCGGTATATGTTATTTTATCTGGCTGGTGATTATCATTGCGGCATTTTTGATTATTTGGATTGTCATTCGGAGAAACAGGAAAAAAGAATAACAGAAAGTTTATCAACCTTAAATTTTTGGTATCTTGGAGAATGGGCGGAATATAACGGTGAACATGCGAATGTAACCTCAGAAACCAGGGAATACTGTAGGCAATAAGGAGGAATCCATATTGCCACAGCAAATGAATTATAATTCTGACAACCGAACCTATCTCTGTATTGATTTAAAATCCTTTTATGCATCTGTAGAATGTGTAGAACGGGGACTGGACCCGCTTGCCACCAATCTTGTGGTGGCAGACCCGGACCGCACGGACCGGACAATCTGTCTTGCGGTTTCACCCTCCATGAAAGCGCTGGGAGTTAAAAACCGATGCAGGGTCTATCAGATACCATCCAATCTTCCATATATTATGGCAGTTCCGAGAATGAAATTATATATTGACTATTCAGCCCGCATTTATGCTATTTATTTAAAATATATTGCCAAAGAGGATATCCATGTGTATTCCATTGATGAGGTATTTATGGATGTGACGGATTATCTGTTTATGTACCGGCTGACTGCCAGGGAGCTGGCGTTAAGGATTATGCAGGATGTATTGAAAAGTACGGGTATTACCGCAACCTGTGGAATCGGAACCAATCTGTATCTTGCGAAGGTTGCTCTGGATATCACGGCAAAGCATGTTAAAGAGCATATCGGAATACTGGATGAGGAAATGTACCGTAAGACCTTATGGGATTATAGACCTCTTACAGACTTCTGGCGGGTAGGGACAGGAATTGAAAAAAGGCTTAACAGCGTAGGGATTCATACCATGAAAGAGGTCGCACAGGCAGATGAAAAAATGC
>JAXVOW010000285.1:0-1378 GCA_037301995.1 bacterium
TATCACTGGTAAAATTCAGATATCCTGCCACTGCAATCATAATTGCCAGCGCCGTTATAATAACCTGATTTTTTTTGAATATCTTCTTCATAAAAATCCTCTCTTTCTGCTGTTTGCATTATTGCTGCAATTTACACACTACTATTTTATGGGCATCAATTGAAAATAATGCCTCCACTGCCTCTTTAATATGAAGGGCGAGTTCAGAATTATCGCCACCCTCACAGACCACCACTACTCCCTCAATATCAGGATATAGTTCCTGGACAACAATCGGTGTCGTATCCCCTCCTTCTTCAATCAAGACAGTTTCCTGGTCACTTTTGATACTGGTGCTCTCCGTCTCCTTACCCTCTTCACTGCTTTTTTCTGTCTGACTCTCATAGGGCTGATTCTTGTCTAATATCTTTTCACCATTATCCTTAAGCGTAATCATGACCAAAACCTTTCCTGCGCCCTCCATACCTCCTATGGTTTGTTCTAGCTTATTCTCCAGTTCCTCAATATATGCATCCTTTTTACTATTTTCTACCGTCTTATCCGAAACATCTGCCTCTTTCTCTGAGGTAGTCTTTTTCTCTTTGCCGGAAAAGGAGGATACCGGAGTTGCAATCAGCAGAAAGAACACCCCTAACAGAAACAGGATGATTACCTTTTCCTTTTTTTCCTTGGATAATTTCAGATTTTTTATCAGACCGAGAGATAATTTCTCCATGTCCGGCATTTTTTTCTGCTCTGTTTCCTCCTGCGCCTTTGTTCCGCCTTCTTCACCTGCTCCCATAAGTAATCACAACCTCCTCTCCAAATAAATTTTTCAGATACAGTTCCATCTTTTCCAGTCCTCTTGCCTCGCCGTCAAACAAGATTGCCACCTCCTGTACCTGACCGGCTTCATCCACCGTTGTACACACTTCTTTTACCGGATAATTACTTTCTTGAAAATTTGCCATCAGCTGTATGTTCAGAGATTCCTCATAGATTTTAAGATTGGAATCGGACACGCCACCCTCTTCTGTTTCCAGCATTAGAAAATTGCAGATATATGCCGCATAGGTACTTCCATCCACCTGGAAAATTTCCATTAAAGGATGCAGCATAACAAGAATAAACAGCAGCCCTACCACCATTCCAATATGCTTTTGATAGGATTTATTCGGACTTAGCATCAGAACAACGGAAGCAAGTATTCCGAACAATAATCCGCTTTTTACCCAGGAAAGAATCATTTCCATATTTTACACCAAATACTATCCTTTCTTTTTCCGCTTTTATTAGGTAATTGCGAAACTCTCTATTCGTTACCGACCGTTTTGCAATATATATAATATCAACGCTGGGCACGCAGCTGTGCATACCTTTCTACTAGGCTCAACTTCGT
>JAXVOW010000286.1:0-3586 GCA_037301995.1 bacterium
GACCATTTTTCAGTGCTGTCTTCAGCTTCTCTCTGTAAGCGTCCTTGTGGGTAGCGGAATAAAAATGAAGCGTATACATAATGTTATCATATTTCAGCGGTGATTTAGATGCCACGTCCACATCCTGGGACCAGTTTGGTGTTCCCACAATAATCACTGCATCCTTGTCATTGGCACGGATAACCGGAATAATCTCATTGGCATATTTCTTAATCTCTGACCATGTGGTTCCTCCGTTTGGCTCATTGCAAATCTCATAAATTACATTATCATATTCTGCATACTTCTTGGACATTTCCTTAAAAAATGCTTTTGCCTTTGACTGGTACTTCTGGGGATTCTTATCATTTAAGACATGCCAGTCAATGATGACATACATTCCCAGCTTACTGGCTGCCTTCACCCCTGTATCTATACGCTTTTTCAGTGTTTTCTGTACAGTTGACTGGGATTCTCCTGCTCCGGCTTTATCACAGTATCCGTAATATTCTGTAGTATACATGGCAAGCCTTATGGCATTGACCGAATACTGGTCTCTCAGGGTCTTAAATGCAGCCTCTGAAATATAAGGATATCCCACGTCCCAGTTAATCCCATGGGTGCTAACCCCTCTAAGCTGAACCTCCTTGCCGGTCTTCTGACTGACCAGCCTGGTCCCCTCCACCTTCAGGGCACCATTTTCCTCCACCGCTGTTGCCGCCAGAGACAGATGACTGCCTGCCAGCAGCCCCATTCCCAGCATAATCATACCGAATAAAATTTTCATGCTTTTCAGCAGTCCTGTAATGCTCTTTCCTTTTCTGTTCTCCATCTGTCTTCTCCCCTTTTTCAGTCTCTGTTTCCCGTAAATAGAAAAGAATGGCAGCTATACTATATAGTTGTCATTCTTTCTGTCATCCTAATATGCTTCACTGGTCGGAGTATTTGTCTGAGTCGGAGCTTCCGTTGTCTTATCGTCCGTAAACTCATCACCATATCCGGTCTCATTTGTAATCTCCGCACTGATTCTCTGCACCTCAGCTGAAGGTGTGTAGGTTGTATCCTCCGGATACAGGAATTCGTGTAAATGCTTCACATTGCTAAGCAAATCACATGGAACTACAACACTTCCCTTTGAACCCAAGGTCGGTGTCTGGTTTGCCAGAGGGAAACCAATATTGTCCGCCAATTTATAATCAAATATACTGGTTGCCAGAGAAATAATCTCTTTATTAGTCATATTCGTTGCAATCTGTGGAAATACCTCGTTAATCACATCCGTAATCGTTGATAAGTCCGATTCCTTTGCTTTCTCAATCATGGCAGCAATCACAGCTCGCTGTCTCTGGGTTCTCTCAAAATCTCCGTTACCCACCTTACGGATTCTTGCATACGCAGTTGCCTGTGTTCCATTTAACGTCTGCTCTCCTGCCGACCAGACACCATCTGAGACAATTCCAGTAACTTCAACCTGTTCCTGAAGATTCTTATTCAGATTGTTAAGCTCATTGCTCTTAACATCAATGGTAATACCGCCCAATGCATCAATCGCATTTGTCAGTGCCTTAAAGTCTACAGAAACATAGTCCGTGATATTCAAATCCAGATTCTTATTCAGCGTCTCCACTGAACAGATTGGACCTCCAAGGAAATACGCATGTGTAAATTTCTGGGTAGACGGTGTAGGTCTTGCCATCTCTAAGAAGCAGTCCCTGTATACAGAAACCAGCTTTACTTCCTTGGTCTCATTGTTAATGCTGGCAATAATTACCGCATCACTGTGAGCCACACCCTCCTTGGTCATATCTGCATTATCTCTGGTATCCAGACCAAACAATGCGATTGTAGTATACTTCTCCGCCATTGTATCGGTTACCGCATCACTGACGTTAATCTCCTCCTTCGGAGTGTCTTCTCTCCCCATCTTATTTAAGGTATGGTTGACATAATACCACGCATATCCTGCAACCAATCCAATAAATATCAGAATTTCCAAAAACAGGATTAATCCCAGTTTTTTATTTTTTGTTTTCTTCCTGTGTGATTTGCTCATGAAATCTCATCCTCCTATACGATACCTAATATCCTTACTCTACTGTAACTGATTTCGCAAGGTTTCTCGGCTTATCTACATCCAATCCCTTTGCAACAGAAACATAATAACCGAATAACTGCAATGGAATAACTGCCAGGGATGGTGTAAAACACGGATGTGTTTTTGGGATGTACACTGTAAAATCAGATGTATCCTCCATCACACAATTCCCCTTATTCGTCAATGTAAAGATATAACCACCTCTGGTTCTTACCTCTACAATGTTACTAATCATCTTTTCATATAAATCCGGCTGGGTAACTACCGCCACCGTCAAAATTCCATCCTCAATTAACGAAATGGTTCCGTGCTTTAATTCACCGGCTGCATAGGCCTCTGAATGAATATAGGAAATTTCTTTTAATTTCAAGGACCCCTCTAATGAAGTAGCATAATCCACTCCTCTTCCTAAAAAGAAGACATCCTTTGCATTTGCATATTTACTTGCAAACCACTGGATTCTCTCTTTATCGCCTAGTATCTCGGAAATTTTATCCGGCAGGCTCTTAAGCTCCTGAATCATTTCATTATACTCTTCACCAGTTATGGTTCCCTTCACATCTCCAAACAGCACTGCCAGTAAATAAAGGGCTGCCAGCTGTGTGCTGTAAGCCTTGGTTGTGGCAACGGATATCTCCGGTCCCGCCCATGTATATAAGACATTATCTGCCTCTCTTGCAATGGTGGAGCCCACCACATTTACAACACCTAATACTTTAACACCCAGCTCCTGTGCCTTCCTGAGTGCCGCAAGAGAATCAGCTGTTTCTCCCGACTGGCTGATAATAATCACCATGGAATCCGGCTCTAAAATCGGATTCCGGTAACGGAATTCCGATGCCAAATCCACTTCTACAGGAATTCTCGTTATCTTTTCAATTATATATTTGCTTGTAACACCCACATGATAAGCAGAACCACATCCAATAATATAGATTCTCTTCAGGTTCTGAATGTCCTCCTCGGACATATTCAGCTCATCGATTACAATCTTATCATCCTTAATTCTCGGGCTGATGGTATCCAGCACTGCCTTCGGCTGTTCATATATTTCCTTCAGCATAAAATGCTCATAGCCACCCTTTTCGGCAGCCTCCACATCCCATTCAATCGTTTTCGTTTCCTTTGAGATACTTTCCATATCCTCGTTATAGAAGGTGATACCATCTCTTGACAGTTCGCAGATTTCCCGGTTTTCAATGAAGTAAACCTCTCTGGTATATTTTAAGATTGCCGGAACATCCGAAGCAATAAAATTCCCTTCCTGAGAGACACCTACAATCAAAGGCGAATCCTTCCGAACTGCATACATCTTATCCGGATAATCCTTAAACAAAATACCCAGTGCATAAGAACCCTGCACCCGATGCATTACCTTTTCCACTGCCTTCAATGGATTGCCCTCATAATAGTAATCCAGCAAATGCGCTACAACCTCCGTATCCGTATCTGAAACAAAGGTATATCCCTTCTGAATCATCTTCTCCCTGAGAGGCTGGTAGTTCTCAATAA
>JAXVOW010000287.1:0-2440 GCA_037301995.1 bacterium
AGCAGTTTTTCCAATACTTCCTTTGCTCCGATGTCATACATTCTCTTGGATTCCTTCTCGTTCCGGTTTCTGGCATTCTCAAATTCGGCAAGCAGTCTTTTGTATTTGTCGTTTGCTTCCTCTGTCAGTTCCTTCTGCTTTTCTAATTCCAGCTCTAACGCCTTGTTATTGCCGCTGCTTCTCCGGTTTCCCTTTTTGCCCTTTGCAGGCTTCTTACCGGTTTCTTCCTTTTCTGAAACCTCTTTTGCCTCAACTTCTGTCTCTTCAGTGGATTCAACAGCTACGTCTTCTACCTTTTCTTCCACAGCCTTGCCGGTAGGTTTGCTTTTCTTGTCTGCGTTTTTGCCCGCATTACTCTTTTTCTTCTCTTCCACTCTGACACCTCTAATCTTTCTTCTTAAATATTGTATCTAACTCACCCGTAAGATTTTTAAGGGTGCTGACAACCTTTTTATAATCCATTCTCTTCGGACCAATAATTCCAATTGTTCCCTTCGCACCCTCTGCCAATTCGTAGGTAGCAGTTACAATACTGCAATCCTTCATATTAGAAACCGGTGCTTCCTCACCAATATAAACCTGGATTCCTGTCGCATTATCACTGTTCATGGACTCATCAATCAGCTCATCCAGTCCCTGTCTGTCTTCCAATGCTTCCAGTAATTTTGTAGTCTGCTCAATATTGCCAAGCTCAGGATATTTTAACATATTGGTGGTTCCACTGGTATAAATCTCAACCTCATCCGCCTCATGAATCGCCTCCGCAATGCCCTGGAAAATATTCTCCATGACATCGGCAAATTCTCCTGCCTGTGCCTTAATGGTATGAATCATTTCAAGATTGATATCCTGCAGGGAGGCTCCCTGTAAAAATGTATTGAGCAGAACATTCAGCTTCAGCACCTCATCATTGCCCAGCATTCTGCCAACCTTCATCATCTTGTTTTTGATAACATTATTATCGACTACAATTACCGCCAGCAGCTGGTTTTCATCAACCTGAGACAGCTGGATAAACTTAAGCTTGGAATTCTGATACTGCGGAGCTGTAACCAAAGTCGCATAATTGGTGTTATATGCCAGTACCTTAGCAACCTGCTTTAAAAGAGATTCCATCTTATCCACCCTGTCTAACAGCTGGGTCTTCATCTCTTCCATCTCCGTATCCTTCTCCACCATCATCCGGTCAACATACAACCGGTATCCCTTGTCTGTGGGAATCCGCCCAGCAGATGTATGGGGCTGCATAATCAGTCCCAGCTCCTCCAAATCTGCCATCTCATTCCGGATTGTTGCAGAGCTCAGATTTAAATCCGTATATTTGGAAATGGTTCTTGAGCCAACCGGTTCCCCGGTCTCTAAGTAGTTAGAAATGATTGCTTTCAATATTTTCAGTTTTCGCTCATCTAACTCCATGCATCATACTCCTTCCGTCTCCAAATTCATATTACAGCTACACTTTATCTTCTTTGATTATTAGCACTCATTGTATCCGAGTGCTAACATCTGCATATAGAGTACCACCGGGATATTGGTTTGTCAAGAAAAAAAGGTGAAAATCTTGAAAAAAATATATGAAAAATTTGTTTCTTCTTTCCATAAAGAAAGTCCGGGAAATCCTCCCGGACTTTCGGTTCTTTTTATAGAATCCGCATTCTTTATTTTACTCTGATTGTAATGGTGGCTTTCTTGCCGCTACCATCCTTCGCCTTCGCTGTAATCTTAACCTTTCCCTTCTTCTTTGCAGTAACCTTTCCCTTTGAGGATACGGTTGCTATCTTCTTATTGCTTGAGGTCCAGGTCAGCTCCTTGCTGATATTCTTAGCCGGTGTGAATTTTGCCTTAATGGTAGTGGATTTCCCTTTCTTTAATGTGGTTTTGCCCGTCAGCTTTATTTTCTTGACCGCATTTTTCATAATACTGATTTTGTAGGTTGCCTTGATGCTTCCGTTTTCTGCTGAGACAGCCGTGACCGTTACCTTCTTGCCCTTTCCCGCCTTCTTGGTGGTTACAACGCCCTTGCTGTTGACAGATGCATATTTCTTATTACTTACCTGCCAGATGACCTGCTGGTTATCTGCATTGGCAGGGCTTACATTCACCTTCAGGGTAATTTTCTTACCCGGTGCAACCTTCTTTGTGGAACCCGTGATTTTAAGACTCTCCACCGCTATATATTCCGGCTCCGGTTCCGTAACCGTTACATTGCAGACTGCATATCTGCCGCTGCCATCCTTTGCCGCCGCCTTAACCACTGCGGTTCCGGCTGCAACACCCGTGACCCTGCCGTTGGAATCCACCGTGGCAACCTTTGTATTACTGCTGCTCCACTGTACACTCCGGTCAAAGGCATCATCCGGCTTTACATTTACGCCTAATACAAAGTTTTCATTTACTTCAATGGTCTTACCTGTGGAATTCAAAGCAATCTGGGAAACAA
>JAXVOW010000288.1:0-1491 GCA_037301995.1 bacterium
TTCAACTCCCGGCATTCTGCGTCTTAACCGACAGGGCAATGCCGTCTCCCAGTGGAATAATAGATGTTTCCAACAGCGGATGTGTCTTGAGGGTATACAAATACTCCCTCATGCGTCCGTGAATGGTTCGATTCCGACGATTTACCACATATTTTGAATCCAACACTTCACCGTCCTGCAAAACATTATCGGATACCAGCACCCCATCCTTTTCTAACAGCCGGATTATATCCGGGAAGAAATGAATATACTGTCCCTTCGCCGCATCCATAAAGATAAAATCATAGGTTCCATCCAACTGCTTCAGAATATCTGTGGCATCTCCCTCCAACAGGGTAATCCTATCCTCCGCACCGGCACGCCTGAAATTCTCCTTCGCCCTGCAAATCCTGGGTTCCCATTTCTCAATAGTGGTAATATGCCCCTCCGGCGGAAGAAACCGGCTCATATAAATTGCTGAATATCCCACAGCCGTGCCCACCTCCAGTACCCTTAAGGGCTTTTTCACCAGCAGCATGGTCTTTATCCATTCCTTTGTTTCCTTCCGGATAATCGGCACCTCATCTGCTCTTGCTTCCTCTTCAATTTCTCCCACAATTCCCTTATCATCCTGGTTCATGGAATTGATAAAGGAGGTGACTCTCTCATCCACAATCATGTTGAACCCTCGCTTTGTAATCCACAAATTATTTTGCAAATCTCATCCGGTGTCATTCCCGGTCCCACTGTATAGGTTCCCGCCTGCATGCGGTTGTTATATTTTCCCAGATAAGCACGTGCCAGAAACAGATACCGGTTCTCCACAACTCCGTTCTGTTCCAGCACCACAGCCACATCCTTTGCGGTATCACCATCTGCAATGGTAATATTTATCGTCTCCTGCGAGGCTGCTGCATAGGCAAAATCGGCAAACAGCTTGTAAGAAAAATGATAGGTCGTCACGAATCCCTCTACCAGCACAAATACCAGAATCACATTAACCAAAGTCCTGAGACTTATCTGTAAAATTATACTTGAAATACTCTCTTTATCTCTCGTCATATTCTTTCCCTATTCCATATAATTGTAATCCAGCTCCAGACCATCTGCAATTATCTCATACACTTCTGCCATTTTCCGGGATAAAATCTGCTCCGCTACAAGAAATTCATTTACCAACGGATTCCGCAGCACTTTTTCATATTCCAGCGCCAGATTGTGAATCTCCTGATACCGATTGATTCCGTCCTCATACCCCTGCAGCTCATAATTGCGTCTCCGGAAAGAATTCATCGCCTGATAAAGCTCCTGGTTCTCCCTCACCTGCTTCATAGCTTTCTGATACCGGTTATACTCCTCACTATTCTTTATTGTCTGATTTAATTTAACCGCTTCTGCTGTAATCATGACTTTCTCCTTCCCCGAAGACCTTCTCCCTGCCCTGGTAACAGCGGATACATTTCCTCTGTTAGCCTCAACAACTGCCTACACTTCCGTAATAATCGGCAGAAT
>JAXVOW010000289.1:0-2907 GCA_037301995.1 bacterium
CGTCCTTTTGCACCATTTCCTGTAATATGGTTTTCGCATCATAAAACAGCGACTTATGTTCAATATCCGTCAAAAGAAAAGTATGGACATATTTCTTTGCCGCCTCCATGCCACCGTCTAAATAAATGGCGCCTAATACCGATTCAAACAAATCGCAGAGTATGGAATTTCGGTTTCTTCCACCAGTCTGCTCCTCTCCCTTTGAAAGCAATACATATTCACCTAAATGCAGCATTTCAGACACACTGGATAACGTGAACTCACAGACGATGGATGCCCTAAGACGGGTTAGCTTTCCCTCCGGAAGATCCTTGTACTCCTCAAACAAAAACTGGCTTGTAATTAACTCTAACACAGCATCTCCCAAAAACTCCAGGCGCTCATAGCTTTCCATGCCCTTCCGCTTCATTTCATTGATAAAGGAGCTGTGTGAAAGAGCCTGTTTCAGCAGTGTCTTATTCTTAAATACATATTGAATGTTCTGTTCAATTGCTTTCTCATCATAATTTAACATATTACGCTTCTTCCTTCTGCTCTTTTTCCTCTAACAGATATTTCTTAATCTTTCCATTAATGTCCTGCTTCTTAAAGGTCTCCACCTGGTATAACGCATTTTTTACTTCCTTATTGGTTGCATTTCCATGAATCTTTACCACAAGACCATTCAGTCCCAAAAGCGGGGCTCCTCCATGCTCTGTTGTATCAAACAGCTTCAAAACCTTTTTAAGCTGCGGTTTTACCATGGCTGCCCCCAATGTAGAAACCGGCGTTGCCGTCATTGCCTCCTTAACCTTCTTCATCAGCCCTGAAGCAAGTCCCTCTGTAAGCTTTAACATGACATTTCCCACAAACGCCTCAGTCACCACAACATCTGCCACACCATTTGGGAAATCCCTCGCCTCAATGCTTCCAATAAAATTAATATCCTTACATTCCTTCAGCAGTGGAAATGTCTCCTTTACCAAAGCATTTCCCTTTTCTTCCTCTGCGCCGATATTCACAATTCCAACCCGGGGATTCTTAACACCGATAACATTTTCCATATAGATAGAGCCCATCCTTGCAAACTGTACCAAATTGCTGGGCTTTGCATCCACGTTGGCTCCGCAGTCAATTAAAAGCGTAACCCCGTTCATGGTCGGAACAATCGGGGCAAGAGGCGCACGCTCAATTCCCTTCATTTTTCCAACTAACACCTGTCCCCCCACCAAAATTGCTCCGGAATTACCGGAAGACACAAACCCATCTGCCTTTCCGTCCTTAACCATCCGAAGACCTACAACCATGGAGGATTCCTTTTTCGTCCGGATTGCATTTACCGGGGTATCATGACAGGTGATTTCCTCCGGTGCGTGTACAATTTCAATCTGTTCCGATGGATACTCATATTTTTCAAGCTCACTCTTAATTTTTTCCTCCGGTCCCACTATATATACAAATAAATCTTTTTTTTCCTTTACTGTATTTACAGCCCCGAGAACCATTTCTCCCGGCGAATTATCTCCACCCATTGCATCTAATACAACCTTGGTTAATTCTGACATAGCATGCCCTCCATTTCCAACTATTACTTCTAAGCACAATACAACTCATTTACTATACCATAAAAAACCATTTTTGACAACGAATTTCCCAATGGGTTCAGCACCCGGATATCCTTTAATTAAACAAAAAAGCTGTTGCACAATTGCGCAACAGCTTTTGCTATATGTTTTTTCTGTTTTCTAATTTGATTCCTTTTTTGCCTGTTTGGCAGCAAGGGCTTTGTCTGTTGGACGAACCAAAACCATACTGATAATAAATGCAATGATATAAAGAACAATTGTGGCATACAATACGTACTGGTATCCGGTTGGATTTACCTCTACATCATGCACCATTATTGGTTCGCCAAATCTGTTAACAATCCAGTTTGCCATCTGGTTTCCTGACAAGCCTGCAAATGCCCATGCAGATAACGTAATACCGTGAATCGCACTGATATTCCCCATTCCGTAATGGTCAGAAAGCAAGGTTGGAACATTGGAGAAGCCTCCACCATATCCTGCATTGACAACAAAAATCAGACAAAGAACTAAAATCGTTAATAAAATATTACCCTCACCATTCTTAATACCGTTTGTAGCAATTACAATTCCTGTAAATACAATAGAAAGAACAAAGATTAATTTGTAAATGGTATTACGGTCCTTCATTGTATCTGCCCATGCAGAAAATCCAAGACGTCCGGCTGCATTAAATATTGCTGATACGGTTGAAATAATACCAACTACACCGGCAAGACCAATACATTTTACAATCATTTTTTCCTGTGAAATTAATGCAAGACCACAGGTGATATTGATATAAAACATTAACCAGATACCAATATAATTTGTAATTGGTTTTGTCTTGATTACTGATGTAATACTCTGACTCTTTTCTTTGGTCTGCGGCTCATGCCATGAATCCGGTTTCTTTAATAACAGATGACCTGTAAACATCATTACAAAATATATACATGCCAAAATCCAGAACATCTTATAGATTCCGCCTTCGCCTAACCCACTTAACATGGCTTGCATAATTGGACTTGCAATCGCCTTTGCAGCACCAAAACCTGCAACTGCTAATCCTGTAGCAAGACCTTTCCGGTCTTCAAACCAAAGCATCAATGTCTTAACAGGGGACAAATAACCAGTGCCCAAGCCAATACCCATAATAAAGCCATAACAAATGTAAATACCAACTAATGCAAGCACGCTTCCCTGGTGTGCGCCACCATAATAAATAAAGAAGCCTGTTCCTGCCATACCGAAAGCAAAACATATTGCCGCTATTAAGGAAGACTTATGTATATCCTTCTCCACAACATTTCCCAGAAATGCTGCTGACATTCCTAAGAAAAAGATTGCAAAGCTAAATGCC
>JAXVOW010000290.1:0-3702 GCA_037301995.1 bacterium
TAGTATATTCTACTCTGCAGCCGATGTAATGTCAACAGTTACAATACATCTGTCTTTTCTGCCGATATTGTCCAAAGCAATATATATTTATGCTAAAAATGCTTTTGCCAAACAATATGCAATTTGGCAAAAGCATATAGCCACTTGGTTATACCAATATTTTTTGTATTTATAATTCCTTTGCCATCGTCTGTAACAGCATAATATGATATTCCTCATCCTTGATAATTCTTGCCAGCACGGCATTGACATGACAGTCATTTATCATTTTCATATGCATCCTGTACTGATTGATTGCCGCTTTTTCCGACTCAATATCGGCAAGCAGCATCCTTTTGGCATGCTCTGGAATGTTCAGATATTCCGGTGTCCACAGCTTCATTCTCCCATCCTTTTGCTTCACTGCAAAGCCAATATTACCGCCCAACAGGAAAATCAATTCCCCTAATTTCTGCAAATGAATCATTTCCGCCATGGCAATCCCTAATATGGTTTTTGCCAGGGGACATTTTTCACAGGCCAAACGATTTTCATTGTTAATGTACTGGGTGATGGCTGACATCTCCGATACAGAACCACAATAATCCATATTCAGCAGATTCGCATACGCCTGGTTTTTCCCACTTACCTGAATTGGCGGGTATGGCAAATCCATCATGATTGGCTTTACATCCATAAAATTACAGGTGTTAACTACAACATTTCCCTTTTCCTCCATTATAAAATCTTCTCCTGATACATCCTTATAAGATAATATATTGGAATTTTAAAATATTGTGCATTTTCTTTCACACTTGCCATTGCAATTAAATTTTTATACTGTTTTCTGCTACACCTTCCGGTGTTGTGCGATATGCACAAGGATTCCCAATACAAAAATAACTGCTGCAAGCTTGTGCAAAATCTTTATTATCAGCATCCCCTGCAATGGATGCAGCAGCATTCCCGTCAAAAATAAAACCACCAAAGCTGCCATGAGAACCCAGTCTGCTATCTGTACTGACATTTTCTTATGCTTCATTTTCGTAATCTGCCTGCACATATGTACGATAACAAGAATCGTCAAAAGTATACCAAATACTGCATGTCCGATTTCTCCTGTCAGACGCTGCAAAAAAAGCAGCACGCAAAACAGCAGAGCCACTGCCATAAATAACTTCTCTTTTTTCTTCATTTCCTCACCTTTTTATAATAGTTTGAAACAGGGTTTCCAATCATCCATGTTAGTCTAAACTAACTGCGTGTAGCTTGTCAACTGCCAATTTTTTCATAAAAAATGACCATCAGAATCCACCCACAGGTGGGTTCTGACGGTCATTTCATTTGTTATAATACGACGCTTTGCAGCATGAGTTGTAAGCTGTTACTCAAACTTATCGCATTTTCCACCTTCTGCACAGCCGCAGTCGATGGCTGCTTCCCCAACCTCTGCTCTTGCCCCAAAAACAACAGGAACTTCAACGCGCAGCTTCTGACTGATGGTAAATTTGCATACCTCCCCAGGTTTTCCCGGACATTTGTCACAGTCAGAGGATACAACAGCCTTACCCAGACATTTTGTTTTTGCATTGCCGGCTTCCCCAAAGGGTTTAATTGTAACAGGAATGCAGACATTGACATCCTGATATCCTACCGCTGAACAGCCTGCTTTGTCTTTGTCCATACACATCGGCTTATCTGCTTCGCCATAATCCGCTCTGTCCACCTCTTCATACATCAGGCTTTCCACTTCCATTTCCATTTCTTCACCCATAATAATCTCCTTTCCAATTCCAGTTTTACTTCATATAGACTACAAAAATGATATGGTATTTTTATGTTTGTCATAAATTATGCTGATTTATTTCACGTCTTAGCTTCGTAGCTCTTTTCATTTCATCGCTCTAAAATATTATATGAAGTTGGGTTGGAAATGGTGAATTGCCTGACGCAATGGATTTTAGTCTTCTCTAAATCACAGCTTGAATCCGTTCTAAGCATTCTGTTAATATTTTTCTCGGTGCCGCCACATTGATTCTCTGGAATCCTCTTCCTGCAGCACCAAAAATCTTTCCACTGTCAAGCCACAGCTTTGCATCATAGATAATCCGCCTGTCAAGTTCATCTGCATCAATTCCGGTTCCCCTGAAATCGAGCCACACAAGATAGGTTCCTTCCCCATCAATCACGGTTACTCCCGGCAGATTTTCCTCTGCATATTTTCTTACATAAGCAATATTATCCTTTACATATGCATGCATTGTCTGATACCATTCTTCACCATCCGTATATGCCGTCTGTACTGCCACAAGTCCAAGAGCACTAAGCTGGCTGATTCCCGCTGCATCCACCTGTCTTCTAAACCTGGCTTTCAGCTGCCGATTGGGAATAAATATATTCGATATCAGCATGCTGGCAAGATTAAAGGTTTTGCTCGGAGAAGTACATACAATAGAAATATCCTCATATTCTTTTTTTACAGAAGCAAAAACCCTGTGCTTACCCTTGAAAATAAAATCGTTATGAATCTCATCACTTACCACGATAACGCCATACTTTAGGCATATATCTCCAAGCCCAATGAGCTCCTCCTCTGAAAACACTCTTCCAGATGGATTATGGGGATTGCAGAGTAAAAAAAGTTTGATATTGTTCTCTGTTATCTTTCTCTCAAAATCTTCAAAATCAATATGATACCTGTTATCCTCACCAAGATATAAATCATTACTGACAACAACCCTGCCATTATCCTGAATCACCTCCGAAAACGGATAATACACAGGCTGTTGAATCAAAACAGAGTCACCAGGCTCCGTGTATGCTTTAACCGCCATAGCCAGGGCAAATACAACTCCCGGAGTTTTAATCAGCCACCCTGGCTCCACCTCCCAGTTATGGTGTCGTTTCATCCAGCCTGCCACTGCTTCCAAATACGGCTCCTGCGCTTCGCTGTAACCAAAGATTCCATGCTTTGTTCTTTCGATAACTGCATCCTCAACATAGGAAGATGTTTTAAAATCCATATCTGCCACCCAGAGGGGAAGCACATCCTCCGGCATACCTCTTCTTACCGCAAAATCATATTTCAAACAGCCTGTGCCTCTTCTTTCCATTATTTCATCAAAATTCAAATTTCTTTCTGCCATATCTGCAACAACCCTTTCTAAAACCTAACCAAAAGACTTTACTAATCATCAAGCCCTTTGAAAACCGCAGAGAGTTCATTTAACAAATCCTCGCAGTCCTCAATACCAGTGGATATTCTGAGGGTACAAGCTGTAATGCCATTTTTCAGCCGCACATCCTCCGGTACATCTGCATGGGTCTGCGTTGCCGGATAAGTGATAAGCGTCTCCACTCCTCCTAAGCTTTCTGCAAATTTAATCATTCTGACACTTTCAAGTATTTTAAGTGCATGCTCCTTCGTATCCACATTAAATGTAATCATAGAACCAAAGCCCCTGGCCTGCTTCCTCATTACTTCATATCCCGGATGTTCCGGCAGTCCCGGATAAAATACCTTTGTCACTTTCTTTTGCTCTTTCAGCCAGTTTGCAACCCTGATTGCATTTTCCTGGGACTTCTCCATGCGTATCCCAAGTGTTTTTATACCTCTGAGAATCAGCCAGCTGTCAAAGGGCGCCAGACCTGCCCCCGTAGTCTTAATTAAGAACCGCAGCTTTTCCTGTATCTCTTCTTTATTTGTCACAATAAATCCTGCAA
>JAXVOW010000291.1:0-4547 GCA_037301995.1 bacterium
CTGATTGACAGGATTGTTACCGTGACAGGAGATGCGGTAAATGATACTGCAAATTTCCGCGTGCGGCTGGGAACAAATGCCCAGGAGTTGATTTATGCGGTGGGAGGATTTAATATTGAGGACCCCGGTAAGATTATTTCCGGCGGCCCTATGATGGGGAAGGCGCTGTTTACTCTGGATGTTCCCATTGTAAAAGGCTCCTCTGCACTGCTGTGCTTCAGGGAGGATATTGTGTCCGCCGTCGAACCGTCAAACTGCATCCGGTGCGGCAGATGCATTGAGGTATGTCCGGGACGTGTCATGCCAAATAAACTGGCAGCCTTGGCCAGTCATGGTGATTTGGATGGTTTTGTAAAATATGACGGTATGGAATGCTGTGAATGTGGGTGCTGTTCCTTTGTATGCCCGGCAAAGAGACATTTAACTCAGATAATTGCAGGAACCCGTAAACAGATATTAGCAGACAGGAAACGATAGGAGGTGGACATTTTGGAGCAGACAATGAAAATTTCTTCTTCTCCGCATATCAGGGATAAGGAGAGTACTACGAATATTATGGGACAGGTCATTGTAGCCTTAATGCCAGCCACCATTTTTGGAATTTACAATTTTGGCGTAAGGGCGCTGGCTGTCATTTTGATAACAGTTGTGAGCTGTGTTGTTTTTGAGGCTGGTTATCAGAAGATGCTGGGAATACCGGTTACCGTTAAGGATTTATCAGCGGTTGTCACAGGGCTGTTATTGGCACTTAATCTGCCGCCGGAGGTTCCATTCTGGCTTCCTGTTATCGGCAGCTTCTTTGCAATAATTGTAGTGAAACAGCTTTTTGGCGGACTGGGGCAGAATTTTATGAACCCGGCGCTTGGCGCAAGGTGCTTTTTGCTGATATCCTTTACTGGCAGAATGACCACCTTCACATATGATGCGGTTACCACCGCAACCCCCCTGGCGGAATTAAAGGCAGGGGAAAGTGTGGATGTGCTGTCCATGTTTCTTGGCACGACTGCAGGAACCATTGGCGAGACCTCGGCGGTGGCGCTGATAATTGGCGGAGTATTCCTGCTTGCAAGAAGAGTGATTAATTACCGGATACCGGTATTCTATATTGGCTCATTTGGGGTATTTATCCTGATTTATGCACTGGCAGCCGGAAGAGGGTTTGATGTTTCCTTTCTTATGGCGCATCTGTTTGGCGGTGGCTTGATGCTGGGAGCATTTTTCATGGCAACGGACTATGTAACCTCTCCAATCACGCCCAATGGAAAGATTATATTTGGCATTTTGTTAGGTCTGTTAACCTTTCTGTTCCGGATATATGGCGGTTCGGCGGAAGGAGTGTCCTATGCCATTATCATTTCCAATCTGCTGGTGCCTTTAATTGAACGCGTGACTGTTCCAAAATCATTTGGAAAGGGGGCGGTAAAGCATGAGTAAGGAAAGTATCAGAAATACAGTTTCTTTGATGTTGATTACGGTGATTGCGGGTCTGCTGCTGGGTATGGTATATGAGATTACCAAAAAACCTATTGCGGAGGAACAGCAAAGAGCCAAGGAGGAGGCATACAGAGAGGTTTTTGCAGATGCGGAGTCCTTTGAGGCAATTGAGGTAGATAGCGAAGCCGTAGAAGAGAAGCTGAATAAAAAGGGATTTGATGCCTCTATTAATGAGGCTATGCAGGTATTTGACAAATCCGGTAATCCGGTTGGCTATGTGCTTACCGTAACAGATCATGAGGGATATGGAGGGGATATTCAGTTTGCCATGGGCGTAAAAAGCGATGGAACCGTTAACGGAATTTCTTTTCTATCTATCAGTGAGACGGCAGGACTTGGCATGAAGGCAACGGAGGATGATTTCAAAAAACAGTTTGCGGATAAAAAAGTGGACAGCTTTGTCTATACGAAAAACGGTGCTTCTGCTGACAACGAAATTGACGCATTATCCGGCGCAACCATAACCACCAACGCAGTGACTAATGGCGTCAATGCCGGACTTTATTATATCAGTATATTAGAATAGGAGGCAGAGAAGATGAACAAGACATTGGAGCGTTTAAAATGTGGTATAATTACCGAAAATCCAACCTTTGTGCAGATGTTAGGTATGTGTCCCACCATGGCAGTAACCACATCTGCAATAAATGGTCTGGGAATGGGTCTTACCACAACAGTAATCCTGATTTTGAGCAATATGATGATTTCTGCCCTTCGCAGGGTGATACCGGACAAGGTGCGTATTCCTGCGTATATTGTTATTGTTGCCTCCTTTGTAACAATTGTACAGTTTCTGCTGGAGGGCTTTGTTCCTTCTCTGTATGACAGTCTTGGCATCTACATTCCATTGATTGTTGTGAACTGTATTATTTTAGGACGTGCGGAAAGCTATGCTTCCAAGAATAATGTATGGTTATCCATGTTTGATGGAATCGGCATGGGACTGGGATTTACCATTGGTCTGACTGCCATTGGAATTTTCCGGGAACTGTTTGGCAACGGTACTATATTTAATCTCCGCATTATGCCGAAAAGCTATGAACCGGTTACAATACTGATTCTGGCACCGGGAGCATTTTTTGTACTGGCTTGTCTCATTGCAGTACAGAATAAGGTAAGAATTCATAAGGCAGGGAAGGCGGGAGCCGCCATTTCCGTCTGTGAGAAGGAAAACAGCTGTGCACAGTGTACCAATACTCTTTGCGGTGGTAAGATGTTTACAGAAGAGAGCGTAAAGAGGGAAAAGGAGGAAGCCTGATGACGCCAGCTACAAAGAAAAAAGGTATATTGCGAAGAAAATTCCGGAGGTTAAGAAAAATTGACAGGAGATTCCGGCGTTATGAGCGGGAACAGCGGAAAAGAGTCCGGAGACTTCGACGCTATCAAAGAGCAAGGCTTTTGAAGAGGCAAGATACAGAGAATAAAAGGCGTGCAGAGGTTAAGAAGCAGCAAAGGGCTTTCGAGAGGGAAAAGCGCCGGAACAGAGTGAAATCCAGAAGAGAAACAGCAAAATTAAACCGTACACTGCGAAGGAGGCGTATAAGATGAATCTGTTTTTAATAGCAATCGGTGCAGCACTGGTAAACAATGTTGTACTGAGCCAGTTTTTAGGTCTTTGTCCGTTTATCGGGGTTTCTAAAAAAGTAAATACGGCGGCAGGAATGGGGGCGGCGGTAATTTTCGTAATTACCATTGCATCTGCAGTTACCAGTCTCATATATACATTTATTCTTGAAAAGCTAGATATTACATATCTTCAGACTATTGTGTTTATTCTGGTTATTGCAGCACTGGTACAGTTTGTGGAGATGTTTTTAAAGAAAATGATACCATCCCTGTATCAGGCACTGGGGGTATATCTGCCATTAATTACGACAAACTGTGCAGTTCTCGGTATTGCGTTGATTAACGTACAGAAATCATATGGTTTTCTAACCTCCATTGTCAATGGATTTGGCACCGCAGTGGGATTTACGATAGCTATTGTTATTATGGCGGGAATCCGCGAAAAGATAGAGTATAATGATATTCCGGAATCCTTTAAGGGAACACCGATTGTACTTGTGACAGCAGGACTGATGGCAATGGCATTTTTCGGTTTTTCCGGTCTGATTAAGTAGGAGGAGAGCGATATGAGTATTACATCAATTTTACTGGCTGTGGTAATGGTTGGCGGAACCGGAGTTGTAATCGGAATTCTGCTTGGTATCGCCGGAGAAAAGTTTGCAGTGGAGGTGGACGAAAGAGAAGCAGCGGTAAGGGAATGCCTGCCTGGAAATAACTGCGGCGGCTGTGGCTTTCCGGGCTGTGATGGTCTGGCAGCAGCCATTGCAAAGGGAGAAGCGCCGGTGAACGGCTGTCCGGTTGGCGGTGAGGCGTGTGCGCAGGCAATCAGTGAAATCATGGGTGTGGAAGCAGAGGAAGCGGTAAAAATGACTGCTTATGTCAAATGTGCGGGCACCTGTGAAAAGGCAAAGGATAACTATGAGTATGTGGGTCCACAGGACTGTAAGCTTGCCATGAATAATCCGGGCGGAGGCGCCAAGGCGTGCAGCTATGGATGTACTGGATTCGGGAATTGCAAGAAGGCCTGCCCTTTTGACGCCATTGATATTGTGGATGGCATTGCAGTGGTAAATGCTGACAAATGTAAGGCATGTGGTAAATGTGTGGCAGAATGTCCAAAGCATTTGATTGAGCTGGTGCCGGCAGATGCGGTGTGTCATGTTAAATGCAGTTCAAAGGACAAGGGTGTGGAGGTGAAGAAGGTCTGCCAGGCCGGCTGTATTGGCTGTGGATTGTGTGTCCGGAACTGTCCGGCAGATGCCATCACCCTGGAGAATAATATTGCCCATATCGACCAGTCGAAATGTACCCATTGCGGCATATGTAAAGAAAAATGTCCGGTTAAAATTATTTTATAATCCGAACCGGCATCGGGTGTGGCGGAGATACTGCGCCGTGGCGAAAGCATAAAAAATTTCACTATCACTTCATTAACGTATATTGGCAGAGAGAGGTTCTGGCCTGGATTTGTACGACATTTATGCTAT